>JAFTUL010000041.1 GCA_017466275.1 Clostridia bacterium
AAACGGCGGATAAATTCTTCATTTTCTTTAAATTCCTCTCTGATAATTTTTATTGCGACATTTCTGCCGAGCATTTTGTCAGTCGCTTTATATACTACTGCCATACCGCCCATACCGATGCGTTCAAGCAGTTCATATCTGCTTCCTAAAATTTTAGCTTCCATCATATTTCCTCCATAATTCAAAACCAATCATATTACTGCGATAACAACTGTAATGTTATCTGTACCACCGGTTTCGTTGGCACGGCGTACAAGCTCTTTCGCCTTTTCTTCCGGTGTGTTGTCCGATGAAATGATTTTACTGATGTCCTCTTCCGTCAGCATATTGGTAAGTCCGTCGCTGCACATAAGAAGGATGTCACCGGGGGATAATTTTTCGTAAGATACATCGGCATCTGTTTCAGGGGATGTTCCCAGAGCCCTTAAAATAATGTTTTTTTGCGGATGATTGAGAGCCTCTTCCTCTGTAATTGTGCCTGTTTCAATCATATATTCTACAAGAGAATGGTCTTTTGTAAGCCTTGTGAAACTGCCTTTTTTGCTGTTTAATTTATATATCCTGCTGTCGCCGATGTGGGCTATATATGCAGTGTTTTTTGCAATAAGACATATGTCGCAGGTTGTACCCATTCCCACAAGCTCGGGAGCTTTTTTTGAAAGGGCAATGATTTCACGGTTGGCGTTTTCCAAAACTTCGGAAAGAAGAAGCATTATCTGTCCGGGAAGCATTTTGGGGGTCAAGGCATCTGAAAGTCCCGATACTACTGTTTCAATTGCTTTTCTGCTGGCGGTTTCACCTCCGCGGTGTCCGCCCATACCGTCAGCTACGATAAGAAGTGTGTAACCGCCAATTTCTCCGGAATAACAATTGTCCTCATTGTTTTCACGAAGCAGTCCGCGGTCGGTTAATGAATAAAACTGCATTTTACCACCACCTTTTATAGTTCATTGTTTCTGAGCTGTCCGCAGGAGGCGTTTATATCTGCTCCAAGCTCTCTGCGGATTGTTGCATTGATACCCATACTTTCAAGTGCCCTCTGAAAGTCACGGGTTTCCTTTTCGTTGGTACGAATATTGTTGCGTTCTGTTACGGGGTTTACGGGAATTAAATTCACGTGGCAGTTTTTTCCCCGAAGAAGCTCTGCCAGTCTTTTTGCCTCCCCGAAAGAAGCATTCTGTCCCTTTACAAGGGCATATTCAAAGGTAATACGTCTGTGTGTCTTTTCAAAGTAATAGTCGCACGCACTCATAAGCTTTTCAAGAGAATAGGCCTTTGCCACGGGCATCAGCCCTTTTCTTACCTCGTCAGTAGGTGCGTGGAGGGAAATTGCCAGATTAATGGGAATCTCTTCATCTGCAAAATCACGTATTCTGTCCGCAAGTCCGCAGGTGGAGAGGGTAATGTGCCTGTATCCCATATTTACACCAGACTCATCATTGATGTTTTTCAGGAATTTTATTATGTTGTCATAGTTATCAAATGGCTCACCAATGCCCATAATAACGACATTGCTGATTTTTTCTCCCAAATCCTTTTGTGCGCGGAGAATCTGCCCCTCGATTTCAAAGGGGGAAAGGTTTCTCTCCAACCCGTGAAGAGTGGAAGCACAGAAACTACATCCCATACGGCAGCCTACCTGACTTGAAATACAGATGCTCTTGCCGTGGTGATAGTCCATCACAACACTCTCTATAATATTTCCATCGGAGAGTTTGAAAAGGTATTTCACCGTACCGTCAAGCTTGCTCACAAGCTTTTTATATACCGTTGGGAGAAAGATTTCAAAATCCTCGGAAAGCTTCTGCCTGAGAGGAATGGGGATGTTTGTCATTTCGTCAGGACTTTCAATCCCTCCGTGTATCCAACTGAAAATCTGTCCTGTACGAAAGGCTTTCTGCCCGATAGAGGTAATATATTCTTTTAATTCGGATTTAGTAAGATCCCCTAAATTCATAAGGTTACTTCCTTTCAAGTACTGCATAGAAAAATCCGTCGGTGTTATCTTTGTTTGGAAGGAGCTGTCGTTCCTCCAAAAGGGTAAATTCGGGGTGCAGGGAAAGAAATTCTTTCACTCTGTCCTCGTTTTCGATTCGGTTTACCGTGCAGGTGGAATACATCAGCATCCCGCCCTTTTTTACGTAGAAAGCCGCGTTTTCAAATATTTTCTGCTGAATTTCGGCAAGCTCTTTGGTATCTGACTCTGTTTTTGTCCACTTTATATCGGGTTTTCTGCGAAGAACGCCAAGACCCGAGCAGGGGACATCTGCCAAAACCCTGTCAAACTTATCTTCAAAATCTTTGCAAAGTACGGTTGCGTCGTTAAGCATCACCTTTGTATTGGTGACTCCAAGCCTTTTGAGGTTGTTTTCTATAAGTGAAAGCTTATGCTCATGAATGTCGCAGGAGATAATCTCCCCCGTGTTATTCATAAGCTGTGCCATATATGCCGTTTTTCCGCCCGGGGCACTGCAAAGGTCGAGAATCTTCATATCCTCTTCTATATGAAATGAGGATATTGCTTTCTGTGAGGCTCCGTCCTGAACTGTAATGATTCCCTCTGTAAAAAGGGGATGATTTTCCACACTTCCCCCACCGCTGTAATTATAACCGTGGGGAAGAAAATCGATTTTTTGAAATTCTTCGGGGAGTGAGCCTGCTTTAAGGGTGTTAAGTCTTACCGTTACGGGTGGCTCTGTATTCATTGCGGCAAAGAAATCTTCGCCGTAGCCCTCTTTTTTCCACATTCTGGCAAGCCACAAGGGGAAAGAATACCTGATACTTATGTATTCTCCGCTTTCCTTATCCTTGGGAAGAAAATCTTCCGAGGAAGCCGAAGCACGGAGAACTGCATTTACATAGCCTGCCGATGCCTTGTGACCATACCGCCTTGCAAGACGTACGCACTCGTTGACCGTTGCAGAAACGGGGATTCTGTCCAAAAATCTATTACAAAATACACCGATTCTCAGAATATTATGAATCCACACGGAAAGTTTTTTTAACTTTACCGAGGAAAGATTTTTTATAATATTATCTAAATAAAGGGAATTTTTCATTACACCGAAAGCAATGGTTGTGGCAAGGGCGTTGTCTCTTGCATCCATCCCTGCTTCCGCGAGAATGGAACGTAGTGCAATGTTAAGATACGCACCGTCTTTCTCGCAGGAAACAAGTGCTTTAAGTGCCGCTTCCCTTGGTTTTGAAAGATTACTCATCAATCATTCCGCCTTCTGCCACCTATGAGCATAATAAATCTTAACAGGTTTGCGATGGAAACTGCCGCCGCAGCAACATATGTCATTGCCGCCGCACTGAGGACTTTCTTCACGGCAGGAACTTCATCCTCGTACAGATACATTCCGTTTTTTAGAGTGGCAATTGCCCTGTTTGATGCATTAAATTCCACGGGGAGAGTAACAAGCTGGAACAAAACCGCCGCGGAGAAAAACCATATGCCGAGGTTAAGCAGAACATCACTCATTGCTCCCGAAAGCAAAAGTCCTATAATAATAAGGTACGGTCCTGCCATAGAGCCTATATTTGCAATGGGGACAATGGTGTTACGAAGCTTAATAGGAGCATATCCTACTGCATGCTGAACAGCGTGACCTGCCTCGTGTGCGGCAACACCTACTGCCGCAACGGATGTGGAGCTGTGAACAGAGTCGGAAAGCCTGATAACCTTCGCCCTTGGGTCGTAATGGTCTGTAAGATTTCCCGAAACTCTCTCTACACGGACATCATGAAGTCCGTTTTCGTCAAGAATTTTTCTTGCCGCCTGCTCTCCTGTAATTGAGCGTGAAGTAGGCTTCTGTGAAAACTTTTTAAATGTAGAGGATACTCTTGCTGATGCAACCATAGACAAAATTGCAGCGATAAGGACAAGAATATATCCTGTATCAAAACCGTAATAATAGGGATAGAACATTTTACATACCTCCTAAAAGGGTCCCCTTTTCAATCTTGTGTCCGCGAAGATAATCTTCGGCAGACATTTTCTTTTTGCCCTCAACCTTAAGCTCCTTTATAAGAACAGAGCCTTTTCCTGTTGCAACGAGGATTCCGTCTGCATCTGCACGGAGAACCTCTCCCGAAGGTCCCTCCTCATCACATTCGCAAACGAAATCGATTACAAATCTTTTTCCGTTTATAAAACTGAAAGCCTTGGGCCAGGGGTTAAGTCCCCTTACTTTATTATAAATCTCTTCGTTTGTTTTATTCCAATCAATTTCACCCTCTGCCTTGGAAAGCTGAGAAGCGTAGGTGGAAAGTGAATCATCCTGCTTTTCGGGGGTGAGAGTACCCTCTTTGAGCTTATCAAGGGTTTCAAGAAGCACTTTCCCACCAAGAACAGCGAGTGCGTCGTGATATTCGCCTGCTGTTGTTTCCTTGCCGATGGGAAGCTCTTTTTTTATGAGCATATCTCCCGTGTCTAGCCCTTTTTCCATATACATACTTGTAACTCCGCTTACCTTTTCACCGTCGATTACGGCGCGCTGAATAGGTGCCGCACCACGGTATTTGGGAAGCAGAGAGCCGTGGATGTTGATACATCCGTATTTGGGGAAGTTAAGAATATATTCGGGAAGAATTTTTCCGTATGCCACTACTATGATAACATCAGGCTTATATTCCTCCAGAAGCGGAAGAATAGCCTCGTCTTTAAGCGTTTCGGGCTGATATACGGGAATATTCTTTTCGAGGGCATATACCTTAACCTCAGGCATTGCCATTTCATAACCTCTGCCCTTGGGTTTGTCGGGCTGTGTGATTACACAGACAACATCACGGTTATCCTCCACAAGTGCTTTTAACGAAATCTCCGCAAATTCGGGAGTTCCCATAAATAATATACGCATAAATTTACTCCTCTTTGCTCAGTTCAAATACGCTGTCTGCCTTTTCAACATACAGAATGCCGTCAAGGTGGTCGCATTCGTGACAGATGCAGCGGGCATAAAGGTCCTCGCCCGTAAATTCAAATTCGTTACCGTCACGGTCGAAAGCACGTACAGTAGCCTTTTTGGGACGGGTGACTTCCCCTGCTTTGCCGGGGACACTGAGGCATCCTTCCGTATCAGTCACACTACCCTCTGTATGGATGATGACAGGGTTTACAAGCTCTAATATACCATCCTCCTCGCCAAGGTCAATAACAACAACTCTTCTTAAAATTCCTACCTGCGGTGCGGCAAGACCGACACCGTTTGCAAGGAGCATAGTATCCTGCATATCGTCTAAAAGGTCGTGGAGCTTACTGTCAAATTTTTCTACCTCACGACATTTCTTTTTCAGACAGGAATCTCCTATTTCCCTGATTTTTCTTATAGCCATAATTTTTCCTCCGAATATTATATCATACTGTATGGGTTTACGTCGGCAACCACCGTTAAATCCCCATTGCGTTTTGAAGGGTTTTGGTGCAATACCTCGCGGAGAGCGGATATGAAGCCCTCATCAGCCTTGCATTTGAGCCACAGCCTCACTCTGTAACGTCCCTGAATACGACTGAGTGGTGCAGGCGCAGGACCGTAGAATGAGCAGTTTTCGTAGGAACGGAGAGCAACTCTTAATTTCATTGCAATTTCCGAAGCTCTTTTTTCTGCTTCAACCTTGTCGGTAGAAGAAACGGTTATATTTACAATGTCACAGAAAGGGGGATAGAAAAACTCCCGCCTGTATCCGATTTCTTCTTCATAAAATGCCTTGTAATCCTGCTTGGCAGCGAGAAGCAGGGTGGGATTTTCTGGAGAATATGTCTGAATAACACATCTCCCCTCTTTTTCACCTCTGCCGGCTCTACCGCAAACCTGTGTTATAAGGTTAAATGTACGCTCCTGAGCACGAAAATCGTCAATATTCAGCGACGCATCTGCCGCCAGAACGCCGACTAAGGTTACATCCTCAAAATCGAGCCCTTTTGTAACCATCTGTGTACCCAGAAGAATATCAATATTTTCGTCTGTAAATTTGTCAAGAAGCTTTTCGTGTCCTCTTTTTCCGCTTGTAGTGTCGGCATCCATACGAAGGATTTTTGCACTTGGGAAAATGGATTCAATCTGCTCCTCGGCTTTCTGTGTTCCCTTGCCGAAATCCTTTACCCTTGTACTCTGACAGTGGGGGCAAAGAGAACGTACTTTTTCCGTGTGACCGCAATAGTGACAGCTAAGCACATCACCCGACTTGTGATATGTCAGCGACACATTACAGTTGGGGCAGGTGAATACGAAACCGCAGTCACGGCAGGAAACGAATGTGGAATAACCACGCCTGTTAAGAAACAGGATGGTTTTTTCTTTTTTATTTATATTTTCCGTCATTTCAGAGGCAAGAAGCCTGCTGAGGACGGTTTTATTCCCCTCCCTGAGTTCTTTTCGCATATCGGAAATAAAAACCTCGGGAAGTGGTTTTTTATTGAATCGGTCAAGCAGCTCTATAAGAGTATACTCGCCGCATTTTGCTTTATAATAGCTTTCAATGGATGGGGTAGCACTGCCCAATACAAGCGGACAGCCGTGCTTTTTTGCAAGAAAATGTGCAATGTCCCTCACGTGGTATCGGGGAGAGGATTCAGACTTGTAGGACTGCTCATGCTCCTCGTCGATAATGATAGCACCCACCTTGTCGCAGGGTGCAAAAATCGCACTTCTCGCCCCTATGATAATATTTGCATCCTTTCTCCTGATTCTACGCCATTCATCAAGACGCTCCCCCAGAGAAAGTGCACTGTGAAGCACTGCCACATTGTCACCGAAACGGTTGAAAAACCGTCCCGTCATCTGCGGTGTCAGGGCAATTTCAGGTACGAGGATAATAACCTGCTTCCCTTTTTCAAGCACATCCATAGCAATTTTCATATATACCTCGGTCTTACCGCTGCCGGTAACACCGTGTATTAAAAATGTGCCGTTTTTGTTATCTGTAACAGTCTTTACGGCTTTTTCCTGTGCATCCGAAAGAACAAGCGGTGAAGAATTCTTTTGTACCTTGCCCTCAAGAGGATTTCGGAGTACCTCAACCTCTTTATAGGAAATAATTCCTTTCACGTGGAGAGATTCCACGGCATTTCGGGTTGTGCTTGCTGATGCCAGAAGGTCGGGGACACTCATTTCACCGAATTTCATAAGCGCATCAAGAACAGCAGCCTGTTTGGGAGCGGATTTACGTAGCTTTTCAACAGCGTAGGATATATCTTCTTCCCCGCTATAATAGGCTATACGCACAGTTTTTTCTCCTGCACGCCGTTTGTCGCAAAAGCTTTTTTCACACACTTCTTTTTTAAGGAGTGCGTTGACCGTCGCTCTTGCACCCCGTCCGAGTACGCTTTTTATCTGAGACATTTCGGCACTGCCCTCGCTCTGCTCCAAAAGCATTATAAGACGCTGCTGCCCTGCCCCTGTTACGGACTCTTTGAGGTCGTAATATTTATGTGTAAGTGAAATCCACTCTTCAAATTTTGCATCTGTTCCCGGAGGAATACACAGCTGTGCCGCCTCCGAAAATGTGCAAAAATACCTCTCACGCATATAAAAGCACAAATCGATACCCTTTTTCGTGAGAACGGGTAACTCGTCGGTTACGGAGCGTATAGGTTTAAGGGAGTCGAAGTCACTCTTTTCCTTAATTGCCGTAACAAAAGCCTCTTTGGGCATATTTCCTCCGCCGAAAGAAACCTTCACCCTCACCCCCGGAACAATTTTATCCTCCATTTCGGGGGGGACGAGATAGTCAAAGGGCTTATCAATATTCAGGTTTGTAGTATTAACATAAACCTGAGCAATCATAATTATTCCTCAATAGCTTCCTTTGTAGCTTCATATTCAGCAACTGCATCAGAAAATCTCTGTGCCGCACTGCCCTTTACACACTTGATTTTTCCGTTTGCAATTTCGTTAATTGCACGGGAAACAGTCTTGTCATTGGTTGAATCTGACTGAAGCTGACGTGCACGCTTTGCAGTCATAATAACAAGAGAATAACGGGAATCAAGTCCCTCCATAAGTTTGGAAATTTCGGGATACAACATAATTAATTACCTTCCTTTATTTAATAAATTCTTCTTTAATAAAATTATAGTTGCGTGCCATCACGCAATTTTCCGCCTCAATAATGCTGTGAAGACGGCACACTGCCTCGGAAACTGTGTCGTTTACGAGAACATAGTTGTATTTGTCTATGTATTTAAACTCGGCTTTCGCTCTTTCAAGACGCTTTTTAATAACATCATCTGTTTCGGTTCCTCTTCCGCGGAGTCTTTCTTCAAGGATTTCGACAGACGGAGGAATTACGAAAACAAATACTGCTTCGGGATAGTGGGAACGCACCTGAAGAGCACCCTGTACCTCAATTTCCAGTATTACATTCTTTCCTTCCTCGAGCTTTTCCATAACGGCATCCTTTGGTGTGCCGTAGTAATTGTCGCAAAACACTGCGTGTTCTAAAAATCCGCCCTCGCCAATCTTTTTCCGAAACTCTTCGTGGGAGAGGAAAAAATAGCTGACACCGTCCACCTCTCCATCGCGGGGAGAACGTGTGGTTGCCGACACAGACAATGCACAATCGTCGTATTTGTTCAAGTATTCTTTGCAGATAGTTCCCTTTCCTACGCCTGAGGGACCTGAAACTACAAGGAGCAAACCTTTTTTAGTCATTCAAATCATCTTCTTCCGTTATTTCTGTGTAGCTACCGTGACGGACAGCAATTGCTTCGGGAGTAAGTGCCGAAAGCACAACGTGTTCACTGTCCATAACGATAACGCTTTTTGTCTTTCTGCCGTAGGTTGCATCTATAAGCATTCCCTTTTCACGAGCCTCCTGTGCAATTCTTTTTACAGGGGCACTTTCGGGAAGAGCTATGCTGATAATTCTTTCGTCGGAAACAAGGTTCCCGAAGCCGATATTGATTAGTTTCATATCAATTACTCCACATTCTGGATTTGTTCGCGAAGTTTTTCGATTTCCGCCTTTACATCAATTACAATTCTTGCAATATCAAGGTCATTGGACTTAGAGCCGATTGTGTTGATTTCTCTGTTCATTTCCTGAATAAGGAAATCAATCTTTCTGCCAACACTTCCGCCCTCGTCAAGCATCTTTGTAAACTGGTCAACATGGCTCCTGAGTCTTACTGTTTCCTCGTTTACATTCACCTTGTCTGAGAAAATTGCAACCTCTGTAAGAAGCCGTGTTTCGTCATATGTAGCACTGCCTAAAATGTCGCGCATTCTTTCCTCAATTCTCTGCCTGTATTCGGTAACAATTTCAGGTGAACGCTTCTCAACTTCAGCCGTTGCATTGGCGATAAAAGAAAGATGCTCTTTAAGGTCGCAGACAAGCTTTTCGCCCTCGGCAATTCGCATTGTGTCAAATCCGTCAAGAGCTTCGGAAAGTGCAGAGATAATCGCCTTGGAAATAATCTCCTCGTCTACATCAGCCTTGTCAACGGTAAATACGTCGGGAATACGAAGAAATGTTTCCGCCGTTGCATTTGAGGTAACCTCAAGCTCCTCAGAAAGAGCCTTGAGCCCTGCAAGGTACTCACGGGCAAGAGCCGTGTTAACCTTAACAACACTGTCATCCTCACCATTCGTTTCTACATTTACATATATGTCAACCTTACCGCGGTTGATTCTTGCCGATGCGGTTTTTCTGATAGCATCCTCCATAAATGTATAGATGCGAGGCATCTTTATGGAAAAATCGCTATATCTGGAATTAACCGATTTAATCTCAACGGTAAAGGTTTTTGTGCCTGCCTCCGCCTTTCCGCTGCCGTATCCTGTCATACTTTTTATCATAGGAAAAACTCCATTCTGTCAATTTTGGGTATAACACCCCATAATTATTTTACATTATACCATAAATATAGTGTTTTAGTCAACCGTTTTGTAGGATGCTGTTTTATCAACAAAAAAGCACCCACTAAAAAAGTGAGTGCTCCCCTTTAAATGGCGTGCTTGAAGGGATGCAGATGCTACGCATCTTGTCTGCTTGACGACCGCTCGCAAGCGAGCAGTACCCGTCTGTGCACCAACTTCGCTAAAAACGATTATCAATCGTTTTCTTCACGCTCGTTGCCCTCTCAGGGTTCGAATCCCTTGGATTTGCGCAAAAAGAAACAGACACCCACTGATGTGGATGCCTGTTCTTTATTGGCGTGCTTGAAGGGATTCGAACCCCTGACCCTTTGGTTCGTAGCCAAATACTCTATCCAACTGAGCTACAAGCACATCTATTCAAATGCAACAACTATAATAACACACGTTTTTGAAAATTGCAAGCATTATTTTTTCTTTTTTGGAAAAAAGTTTTTCTTCTTTTTCATTTCAATTGACAAACCGATTTACCAGGTGTTATACTTATACTAATAAAATGGAAAGGTTTTTGTTTTAGGAAAGAGGTTATTAATATGAAAGATTACAAAATCGGTACAAAATGTATTCAGGCAGGGTACACTCCCGGAAACGGTGAACCCCGTCAGATTCCTATTTATCAGAGTACCACATTTAAATATGATACAAGCGAAGAAATGGGAAAGCTTTTTGACCTTGAAGCATCCGGTTATTTCTATAGCAGACTGCAGAACCCCACAAACGACTGCGTAGCTGCAAGAATTGCGGCACTTGAGGGTGGCACGGCGGCTATGCTTACCTCCAGCGGTCAGGCGGCTTCTTTTTACAGCGTGTTCAACATTGCATCCTGCGGTGACCACATTGTTTCTTCTTCTGCAATTTACGGCGGAACTTACAACTTGTTTGCCGTAACAATGAAGCGTATGGGAATTGAGTTCACATTCGTTGCTCCCGACTGCACAGACGAAGAACTGGAGGCGGCTTTCCGTCCAAATACCAAGGCTGTGTTCGGTGAAACAATTGCAAACCCTGCCCTAGATGTTCTTGATATAGAAAGGTTTGCAAACGCAGCCCACGCCCACGGCGTTCCGCTGATTGTTGACAACACTTTTGCAACACCCATCAACTGCAGACCTTTTGAATGGGGAGCAGACATTGTTACTCATTCTACTACAAAATATATGGACGGCCACGCAAGCGGTGTCGGCGGATGTATCGTAGATTCCGGTAAATTTGACTGGACAAAATATCCTGACAAATTTCCCGGCCTTTGTACTCCTGACGACAGTTACCACGGGGTAACATACACTGAAAGATTCGGTCTTGAGGGTGCATATATTACCAAGGCAACTGTACAACTTATGCGTGACCTCGGTTCAATCCAGTCCCCACAGAATGCATACCTTATAAACTTGGGTCTTGAAAGTCTTCAGCTCCGTATGAAACGTCATTGCGATAATGCGGAGGCAGTTGCAAACTTTGTAAAGGACCACGAGAAAATCGAATGGGTACGTTACTGCGGTCTTGAGGGTGACAAGAATTACGAGCTTGGCAAGAAATATCTTCCTAATGGCTCCTGCGGTGTAATTTCCTTTGGCGTAAAAGGCGGAAGAGCCGCTGCAGAAAAGTTTATGAAGAATCTCCGCCTTGCATCTATTGAAACCCACGTAGCAGATTCCAAAACCTGCTGCCTGCACCCTGCAAGTGCAACACACCGCCAGATGAACGACGACGAGCTTCGTGCAGCAGGTGTATCCCCCGACCTTATCCGTTTTTCCTGCGGTATCGAGGATAAGGACGACATAATTGCCGACATTGCGCAGGCGCTTGAAACTATCTAAATCAGGATGACATTGTCATCCTTTCGCAACGAAAAGTTTCTGGCAAAAATGTTTCGTTGCGAGATAAGGGCTTTCGCTCGCGCGGCACGTACCGTGCCAGCCCTGTCAAGGTGTTAAAATCGAGGTACACGCCCCCGATTTTAACGGATTTTATGTTAAGGGGATTCCCCTTAACAATCCCCCATAATGAAGGAGGTGGCATTATGCCCATAAAAATCCCGAACAAACTCCCTGCGGCAAAGGTGCTTGCAGACGAGAATATATTCGTAATGAACGAAAAAAGAGCGTCAACTCAGGACATCCGACCCCTTCGTATAGGAATCCTGAATCTGATGCCCACAAAAATTGAAACTGAAACACAGCTTGCACGTCTTTTGGGAAATACCCCTTTGCAGGTTGAGGTGGAGCTTGTGCAGGTAAGCACACATAAGGCAAAAAACACATCCGAGGAGCATATGCTTGCGTTTTACAAAACCTTTGACGAGATAAAGGACCAGAAATTTGACGGTTTTGTAATAACAGGAGCTCCCGTGGAAAAAATGGAATTTGAAGAGGTGGACTATTGGGAGGAGCTTTGCACCATTATGGAATGGACGAAGACCAATGTACATTCCACATTCCACATCTGCTGGGGTGCACAGGCGGCTCTTTATTACCACTACGGTATTAAAAAATACCCCTTGGAGGAAAAGCTTTCGGGCGTGTACCGTCACAAGGTTGTGTATAAAAACCCCATGCTTATGCGCGGATTTGATGATGAATTTATGGTGCCTCATTCAAGGCACACTACCGTGCATATTGAGGATGTGAAAAAGTGCAAGGATATAAAAATTCTTTCCGTTTCCGATAAAGCAGGACTTTACGCCGCTGCAACGGCAAAGGGGAAGCAGATTTTTATAACGGGACACAGCGAGTATGACCGTGACACGTTGAAAAAGGAATATCTTCGTGACGAAGCGGCAGGTATGAACCCCAAAGTTCCCGAAAACTATTTCCCCGACGACGACCCCACAAAAGACCCGATAGTAACGTGGAGAGGCCACGCAAATCTTATTTATTCCAACTGGCTCAACTACTTTGTGTATCAGAGTACACCCTTTGACATTACGGAAATCAAATAGCAAAACGGAGTGCTACGCACTCCGTTTTAGCTTGACAAAATTAAAAAGTGTGCTATAATGTACACGTAAAACTTTGTGTTTTGCAAATAACTACATAACTTTAAAGGAGTGATTGTCCTAATGGACGGGAGTAACGGGAGTAGTAACACACCGGTATTCGTATTAGTAATCATTGTGCTTATTGCACTCAGCGCATTTTTCAGCGCATCGGAAACTGCACTTTCATCCTACAATAAAGCGAAGATGAAAAGTGAGGCAGAGGATAAAAAAGGTAAAAAAGCCCGCCGTGTCCTCGAAATCGGCGAAAATTACGAGAAGCTGATATCTACAATATTAATAGGAAACAATATTGTAAATATCGTAGCAACATCTGTTGCAACGCTTCTTTTTACAAGTCTTATTGCGGACAAGGCGTTGGCTACAACGATATCAACTGCAGTAATGACCTTGGCAGTATTAACTTTTGGTGAAATCACGCCGAAAACTATTGCAAAGCGTACTGCGGACAGCTTTTCCAAGAAAGTAGCAGGAATTTTTGAGGCTTTAATGACTGTGTTCACACCCCTCACGGCAATTTTCAACCTGTGGCAGAAGTTTGTTATGAGCTTCGTCAAGGGTGAAGAGATTTCCGTAACAGAGGATGAAATTATCACCGTTGTTGAGGAAGCGGCAGAGGATGGCGAAATTGACGAGCAGGAAAGCGAGCTTATCAAAAATGTTATTAAATTCAGCGACCTTGATGTAAATGACATCCTCACCCCCCGTGTTGATGTGGCGGCAGTTGATATCAGCTGGGACAGGGAGAGGATTGCTCAGGTTTTTGCAGATACAGAATTTTCAAGACTTCCTGTTTATGAAGATTCGATAGACAATATTGTGGGCATACTGTATCACAAGGATTTTTCAAATCACGGGGATACGGCTGTAAGCCAGCTTGTAAAGCCCGTGAAGTTTATTTTCTCATCAATGAAAATTTCAAGGCTTCTCCGTCTTTTTCAGGAAAGCAAGTGCCATATGGTGGTCGTAAATGATGAATACGGCGGAACAGAGGGTATTGTAACTCTGGAGGATGTTATAGAATCCCTTGTGGGTGAGATTTACGACGAACACGACGAGGTTGTGGAGGATATTATAAAGATTTCCGACGACAAGTACCGTGTTCTCGGCAGTACAAGCATTGATAAATTCCTCGAAACCTTTGAGCTGGAGCTTGAGGAAGAGGATGACGATTCAGACATAACCACCGTCAGCGGATTTGCGGCACATAACCTCGAAAAAATCCCTGATGAGGGCGATATATTTGAACACGAAAACCTTAAAATCACCATTACCAAAACGGACAGTAACCGTGTTATGGAAGCGGTGGTGCAGGTTTTTCCGAAACCTGAAGAAACAGAAGAAGAGTAATAGTGAAAGGGAAAAATACAACGTATTTTTCCCTTTTTCATCCAAAATTAAGGGAGGGAATGCAGTGAAAAAGGCAATTAAATTTATATTTGATATTCTCGGACGCATTTCAAAGGACCGTATCGGGGCACAGACGGCACATGCTGCCTTTTTCGTAACGGTTTCGTTTGTACCGTTCCTGATGCTTCTTATCAGTATGATTAAATTTGTCCCGATAGAAGAGGGGAAGCTGCTTGAAGAAATTGTGTCAGTGTTCCCGAAAAGCTCACGGGTGTTGGTGGAAACCTTGATAACCGATACCTACTCCAAAAGCGGTACTGCATTGATGTCGATAACTGCCATAACAACCCTTTGGGCGGCATCCATCGGTGTTTTTTCACTTGTAAGAGGACTAAACCGTGTTTTCTGCGCTGATGAAACACGAAATTTTATTATCGTGCGCATTGTGAGTATGTTTTATACGCTCCTTTTAATGGCACTTTTTATTTTATGTTTGACATTCTTTGTTTTTGGCAATACTATTACTGAGTGGATTGCAGGCTATGTACCGTGGCTGTTCAGCTTAACTCCCCTTATCAGGATTCTTAAGCTGATAATCGGTGTTTTGCTTTTGTCGGGTATCTTTCTGGGAATGTTCAAAATCATCCCCAACAGAAAAACAAAACTGTCAATGCAGCTCCCCGGTGCTTTGATAGCAGGTGTAGGATGGGTAGGATTTTCTGACGTGTTTTCGTGGTATTTTGAAAGCGTGGCGGACTTTTCCATTTACAGTACACTTTCCATTCTTGTGTTCTTTATGCTGTGGCTTTTTGTGTGTATTTATATCCTTTATATAGGTGCAGAAGTCAACAAATATTTTGAGGATGCACGCGAATACAAGGCTCTTCATAAATAGACCGTAGAAGTGCCCTGTAAAAAATTGAAAATAACTCTTTGACAAAAATTGTGAAAAGTGTTATAATAATATTGTAGTTTTATGGCAGAATGTATCGAGGACGGAGGCGTACCATGTACAAAATTGGTGACAGCGTTGTGTATCCTATGCATGGCGCAGGAGTCATTGAGGATATTGAGCAGAAGGAAATTTTGGGAAAACAGCAGTCGTATTATGTAATGCGTATGCCCATAGGCGATATGAAAGTTATGGTCCCAATGGAGAATGCTGCAGGGGTAGGTATGCGTGATGTCATAGGGAAGGCACAGGCTGAAAAGGTGCTTTCTGAGTTTCGTACCGTAGAAACTGATGTTATACAAAACTGGAATAAAAGATTCCGTGAAAATATGGTAAAGATTAAGAGCGGTGACATTTTTGAGGTTTCCGCCGTTGTGAAGAGTCTTATGCTCCGCGACAGACAGAAAGGACTCTCCACAGGAGAGAGGAAAATGCTCTCTAATGCAAAGCAGATTCTTATCAGCGAAATTGTAGTGGCAACAGGTATTGACCATAACAGTATTGAAGAGCGTCTATACGGTATGGTTGATGAAGAATTGGCAAAAGGTTGAAATAAAATAAAAAGCTTCTCCCAAAGGAGAAGCTTTTGTTCAATTGGTTGGTGAAATTATGTACAACGGAAAAACCGTATCGGCAATAATAGTTGCGGCAGGAACCGGCACACGGATGGGCAGGGACAAGATGCTTATTGACCTTTTCGGGAAGAGCGTGCTTTCCCGCACCGTGGAGGCTTTTGCAGACACAGGATTTTTTGACGAAATAATCATAGTCTGTTCCGAAAAGAACAGGGATACATTTGCAGAGGAATTGAAACCGTACCCCGTAAAGCTTGTGCTTGGCGGCTTAACCCGTGGGGAAAGCTCCTTTTCGGGAATTAATTCGGCACAGGGAGAGTTCCTGCTGATTCACGACGGGGCAAGACCCCTTGTTACAAGGGAAATAATAGAAAACACTCTCCTTGCCTGCATAAAGACGGGCTGTGCGGCGGCAGGCGTAAAGTCCAAGGATACAATAAAAACCGTCACCCCCGACAATATTATTGCCTCCACCGTTGACAGAGAAACGGCAGTTCTTATCCAGACTCCGCAGGCGTTCAAAAGGGAGCTTATTAAATCGGCATATGAAAAATTCGGCTTCCAGATGACCGACGATTGTGCCCTGATGGAAAAAATGGGTGCAAAGATAGAAATTGTTGACGGAAGTTATGAAAACATAAAGCTCACCACGGCAGAGGACATTGTAACTGCCGAGGGAATCTTACGCAAACGCGGAATAGGAGGCAGTGCCGTGCGGATAGGAACGGGATTTGATACACATAGGCTTACAGAGGGCAGACCCCTCATTATAGGCGGTGTCAATATACCTTATGACAAAGGTCTTGCAGGACACAGCGACGCGGATGTACTTATCCACGCCGTGATTGATGCACTTTTCGGTGCAGCGGCATTGGGTGATATAGGAAAGCATTTCCCCGACACCGATGAAAAGTACAAGGGTGCTGACAGTATGCTTCTTTTGGAGGAAGCCGTAAGTGAAGTGCGTGATGCAGGCTATGAAATAGGAAATATTGACGTGACCCTTATTGCGCAAGCACCGAAAATGGCACCTCATATAGACTCTATGCGTGAAAACCTTGCAAGGGCAATGAAAATTTCAGCTCAGGCGGTCAGCATCAAGGCAAAAACCAATGAGCATATGGGCTTTACGGGCAGAGGTGAGGGAATCGAAGCCCGTGCAGTTGCACTTATAACAAAATAATAAAAATCACCTCTTTGGAAACACTAACCAGAGAGGTGATTTTTTTGAAAGGTGTTATTAAAAAGGCGGCATTATTTTTGGGAAGCGGTGCAGTAATTATGCTGATTCTTGCAGGGACATATACTTTGTTTTCCCCAAAAGAAACTTTACCGCCCGAAAACGGTGAAAGACTCAGCTATTCTCCCGCTGATTTCGGAAATACGGGCGAAACAAATTCACCCAACGTGGAAAATATGCTGGAGGAAACTCTCCAATGCGTGGTGGGAATATCCAGTGCCGACACATCATCGGGTGTCAACAGTAAAACCCAATGGTATATGGGCAGCGGTATCCTTGCAAGCAGTGATGGGTACATTATCACCAATCACCACGTGATAGGTGCCAGACCCCAGCGTATTGAGGTGACATTGTACAACGGCGAAACCCTTGAGGGAAAAACCGTGTGGAGTGAAAGCAGTCTTGACCTTGCCGTTGTCAAAATTGACGGCACAGACTACCCCTACTGCCAGTTGGGTGATGCAAGGAGCCTCAGGGTCGGGGAAAGTGTCTTTGCTATCGGGAATCCTCTCAGTATGCAGTTTCAGCGAACTGTTACGGCAGGGATTGTCAGTGCATTGGGCAGAAGCATCAGCATAGAAAATGACGAGGGCGAGCAAAGCTATATGGAGGACCTTATCCAGACGGATGCTTCCATAAATCCAGGGAACAGCGGTGGCCCCCTCATAAATATATCGGGAGAGGTCGTGGGAATTAATACCGTCAAGGTTTCCTCGGCGGAGGGAATGGGCTTTGCCGTGCCAATAAATACCTGTATTCCCGTTATATCAAGACTACAGAATACAGGAAGCTTCCGCACGCCCTACCTCGGACTCTACGCATATACTCCCGAGGCGGCAAAATACCTCCGCGTGGACGATAACATCAGCGAGGGACTTTTTGTTGCAAAGCTCGATACCGACGGTCCTGCATTCAAGGCAGGAATCCGCTACGCTGACATTATTGTCTCAATAAACGGCAAAAAAATCGATACAATGCTGTCCCTGCGTGAAGAACTGTACAGACGACAGGGCGGTGAAACCGTGGAAATAGAATTTATCCGAAAAGGCTCAATTCGGAGAGTTGAGGTAATGCTCGCAACTGCAAATTAAAAAATAAAAATTGTAAATATAATAGGAAGAAACTGAACCAATACGAGTTTCTTCCTATTATATTATATATAGTACAGCTATGTTACAAAGATTTGCATAATATGATACTAATATTACAAAACATTACAGTTTGGTTACAGATGAAGAAAACCTATTGACGTATAAAAAAAATGGTGTTATACTCGCAATAGAGTAAAGGGGAAACCCTCTCAAAAATTTAATTTTATAGGAGGAAGAGATTATTATGAAAAATCTCAAGAAGACACTCGCAGTTGTTCTTGCGTTTGCTATGATTCTTAGCATGGGCTTCAGTGCTTTTGCTTATACAGACGTAACAGCAGGAACAAAAGTTGCTGAGGCTGTTGGTATCCTTTCTAACCTTAACATTTTCACAGGTTTTGAAGATGGTACTTTCAAGCCCAACGACACAGTTACTCGTGCTCAGATGGCTGCAATCATCTGCCGTACACTCGGTTATGAAGATCAGGCAGTAGCTAGCACAGGTACAACAAATTTCTATGATGTTGCTGCTAGCCACTGGGCTTCCGGTTACATCAATGTAGCTGAATCTCTCCAGATCGTTAACGGTTACGGTAACGGCGCTTTCGGTCCCGAGGATCAGGTTACTTACGAGCAGGCAATCAAGATGATCGTTGTTGCACTTGGTTACGAGCTTGACGCTCAGGCTAAGGGTGGCTGGTCTACAGGTTACCTTGCAGTAGCAGCTCGTGAAGGTATTACAAAGAATTCTAACGGCGTTGTAGGTACTCCTGCAGCTCGTGGAACTATCGCAGTTCTCGTTTACAATTCTCTTGAAGTTCGTCTTATGGACCAGTGGACATGGACTCCCAACGGTGACAAGGACGAATATGGTAAGCTTGACGAAACAA
>JAFTUL010000002.1 GCA_017466275.1 Clostridia bacterium
AAAAAGAATTAAAATGTTGTAAAAAAATCTTTACAAATGAAAATCTATAAGTTATACTTATAGGGTGAGAGGTGAGGGGCGTGAAAAAGCCTTTGAATCGCAAAACCCGAAAGAAACGCGTATGGACACGTGACAGTATTATATATCTTGTAATTTGCATATTGGTGTTTGGCGGTTTTTTGTACACTTTCATAGTGCAGGAGAAAACCTTATTGGATATCCGCAAGCAGCAGGCTTATTACAATGAAGAGATAGTTATTAAAGAGGGCGAGCTTGCCGAGGCTGAGGAAAGAGCCGCACACAGCTCTTCCGACAGATTTTACGAAGACAAGGCCCGTGACGAGGGGTATATCCGCGACGACGAAACACAGTTTGTAGTGGGTAATTGATGCATTTGGATTTCGTTTATTAATTTATTTATATACTGAAAGGGGTATAACACCTTTATGGCATTGGAAGTAGGACAAATTGTAGAGGGTAAGGTTTCCGGAATAACGGGATTCGGTGCATTTATTGATTTACCTGACGGAGAGACAGGTCTTGTACATATTTCAGAGGTTGCACGAAACTATGTTAAGGATATAAATGAGCATCTTAGTGTAGGGCAGGAGGTAAAGGTAAAGGTTTTGTCCCTTGATGAAAAGGGTAAAATCAGCCTTTCTATTAAAAAAGCTCAGGAAAATAATTTCCGCCGTCCTCAGGCGGCACCTTTCAGCGGAAAGCCTGCTGAAATTGAGTGGGGCTTTGAGAATACCCAGAAAGATATGTCTTTCGAGGATATGATGGCTTCCTTTAAGCAGTCAAGCGATGCAAGAATGCTTGACATCAAGAGAAATGTTGAATCTAAAAGAGGAAGCAGAAGAAAGTAACAACTAAAACGCTATGCAGTCGCATAGCGTTTTTCAGACCGTCGAAAAAGTCGGTTAACCACAAGCAAAGTTAAATATTATATAAATTGTAGTATTTGGAAGTTTTTTACAAACAGCTAACAAATAAACTTTTTACCAGAACACTGAAACTAAGAGCAGCCCAAAAACCACGGTTTTTAGGCTGTTTGCTTGTTTCTGTCCAATACAATCTCTACCGTACCATCGTACGCCGACGAGCTTGTATTGAACAGATTTCCCTTCCTTTTTCCCAGTCTGCCAGTGTGTCATCTAAGGCTATATTTCCCCAATACTTCTACATTTTTAATTTCTTTTTTCATAATGTCTTTTATACTCAGACCCAATGCATTGCACAATCCTGCAATATAAAAAAGCATTTCGCCAATTTCATTTTCAATGATACCCCTGCATTCAGGGCAGAGCTTTCCCTCTGTACCTGAATTTGCTTTTGACTCAAAATCTTCGTCAGAAAATACGGACAGATTTTTTTCTCCCACAATTTTAAGACAACCGCACCCCGTAGCTGTTTTGACCGTGCTTCGGCATATTTTTCCGCAGGAATTCTGACATTTTGTCAGGATATCTAAAATGTTTTGGTTTCTCACAATCAAGTGCGAAACCTTTTCCTGAAAATTCTCGGATTCTTTCTCGGACATGGGTTTCACCTCCGAGTATTATTATATCTTTTTGCCTCATAATAGTCAATGAAAGAGATTGTCGAAAAACAACGTTTGACTACCTCTGAAAATTTACCTGCCATTTTCTTTCGAGAGGAAATGTGTATATTCTTTCTCCCGAAATATCGTGTTCACTTAGCTTTACAGCATTAAGACTCATATTATCGTAGGTGGTGTAATAATATATCCCCTCGTCCATATTGATGCAGGAGGAATAGTAGGTTATTTCGGGAAAATCCTCCTCGGTTCTGTTAAGTCCTCTCGTCTGATAGACGCTTCCCAGAATGTGGAACACCTGATTTACACAGCATTGTTCCTCATCAGGAGATGCAGAATTAAGCTTTGTGAATGCTCCGCGGACAAAACGGGAGGTTGAAGACAAATCCCCCGGAAGACCGAGGCTTCCCATTCCTCTGCTGTAAGGGGTAAGCTTCAGCTTTTCGGAAAAGTGATTTTCGGGCGGATTCGGGGAGAGGGACATATAATTGTTAAGCACGAACATCTGCATTGGAAATGTGGGACTGTTTGTGAGGACTCCCACCTCATTGTCGTATACAAAAAGCCCCTCTCTGCATGATTCCACGGTGATGCTTGAATGTTTGTCACTCACTATCCAGTGAAGCGGTGTTGAGGGGTATTCTTCGCTGAAATCAAGGTTTGTAACATTTGTTTTTCTGAGAAGCTCTTTTGCCTCGGAAACACTTTTACACTGGGACAAAACCCACGGGATAAGCTCAAAGGATGCAATATTATCATAACCTTGCAGTTCCTCGTGAAAATGGGCATATCCTGAAAACAGAAGTCCTGCCATACACAACCCTTCTTCATTTACTCCGTCAAAATAAAGGGGAAAATTATTTGATATAATTCCCATCCCGATTATGGCATAATGTGAGGGGATTTCACCCCTCGACCTGAAAATAAATGGGAAATTTCTTGAAACTATCACTATTTTTTCACCGAAAGAGTGTTCGAAGTCAAGATTTCTCCCGAAATATCCGCATTTGGAACTATAAGTTACAGCAGTACACATAAATAAAACCTCCTTGGTATTTTTAGTATAAAACTTCAAATAATAATTATACTTTTCGCTTTAAAATTGTTGAAACCATTCCCAGTATATGATATAATTAATCCATTATAGTTAGTTTTTCACGAAAGAAGGTAAGCGTATGCTCGAAAAAGAGTGGGTGTTTCTCGAAGAGAACATCAGTCAGGCACAGGCTGAGGCTTATGCAGAGCTTTTCAATATCCCCGTAATCGTTGCCAAGGTTTTATTGAACCGTGGATTTACCGATGCGGCAGATGCGAAAAAATTTCTGGATAAAAATTCAGATAGCTTTTACTCCCCTAATCTCCTTCGCGATATGGATAAGGCGGTAAGCCGAATCAAAGAGGCAATTGACAAAAAGGAGAATGTAGCCGTCTACGGCGACTATGATGTGGACGGAATTACCTCAACGGCCCTTTTGGTAAGCTTCCTCCGCGGTCAGGGGGTAAATGCACAGGCATATATTCCCGACAGACAGAATGAGGGTTACGGTATAAATAAAGCCGCAGTCAAGAAAATTTCCGACGGCGGTGCAACACTTCTTATAAGCGTTGATACAGGTATCACGGCTTTTGAAGAAACAAAATATGCAAAAGAGCTGGGCTGTGATGTTATTATTACAGACCATCACGAATGCAAACAGGAGCTTCCTGAGGCAATTGCCGTTATCAATCCCAAGAGGACGGATTGCGACTATCCGTTCAAGGACCTTGCAGGTGTAGGCGTTGCGTTCAAGTTAGTGTGTGCTGCAAGCGAGAAGAGCGAGAGAGAGCTTCTCGACGAATATGCAGATATTGTGGCATTGGGTACAATAGCCGACGTGGTATCTCTCAAGGACGAAAACAGAATCATTGCCGCACGCGGTATTGAAAAGCTTTCCACAAATCCCAACACGGGACTTGCGGCTGTTATATCCACCCTTGGGCTGAGGCAGAAGTGGAATAATTGTGCCGTCGTAAGCTATTCCATAGCACCTCGTCTTAACGCCGCAGGAAGAATGTCGAACGCAATGATTGCCGTTGACCTTCTCCTTACAAAAGACCCACTGGAAGCACAGGAACTGGCGATAAGACTTGACACAGACAACAAAAACCGTCAGAACGAGGAAAAGATAATCTTTGACGAAGCGGTTGAAATGATAAATAACATTGACCTTTCGGATAAAAAAGTTCTTGTACTGGCAAAACGCGGTTGGCACCACGGAATTATCGGGGTTGTTGCATCAAGAATATGTGAAAAGTATAACAAAACCTGTATACTTATTTCCATTGAGGATGAGTGGTGCAAAAGCTCTGGCAGAAGTGTAGAGGGGCTTAACCTTTTTGATGCATTGGGACATTGTGCCGACATATTGGAAAAATTCGGCGGTCACGCATATGCGGCAGGCTTTTCCATTAAAGAGGAATATATTCCAGAGCTTGACAAACGCTTAAACGAATTTGCAGCATCCTGCAATTGTGAGGAAAAGCTTCCTCAAATACTTATTGATTCAAAAATTACGGTGGAGGATATAACCGCCGCGAACATAAGAAAAACAGAAGTTCTTGCCCCCTACGGTGCAGGTAATAAAGTCCCCGTTTTCGCCCTTATGGGTGCAAGAATCGTGGATGTAAAGACCCTTTCCGACGGAAAGCATTGCCGTCTTTTAGTGGAAAGTGACAAGCGTCTTGTAGAGGCGATTGCTTTCGGTGCAGGTTCAATGGCATCAGAATACTGTGTAGGTGACTCGGTAGACATTGCAGGTGAGCTTAACATCAATCTCTACAACGGTCAGGTAAGACTGCAGATAATAGTCAGCGGTATCAGAATTGCACATAAGGAGATTGAGGATGTTCTTCCTGACAGAAACGATTTTGTAGAGATATACAGATATATCCGTCAGAGAGGTAACATCAGCGAGGAGCTTGCAAGTCTTTCAGGACAGCTTACCGATGCTCTCGGCAGACGTATTATGAGAGATAAAATCATAAATGTTTTAAGAGTGTTTAAAGATCTTGACATTTTAAGCTTCAACAAGCTTGGTGATGTGGTGCAGATTACACTTTTTGAAACGGAAAAAGGTAAAAAGGTTTCAATTGACAAGAGTGAGGAATATCAGCGAATCAAAAAAGAAATTGAAGCTATGTATTAAAACACGGATGTGATATTATGGATCAGGCTTTTGAAGTCTTAATGGACAAAATAAAAAAATATAATAAAAATGCAGAGGAAGACCGTGCCTTGATCCTTAAGGCATACACCTGTATGAAAGAGATGCATTCAAGTCAGCTCCGTCACAGCGGAGAGCCGTACTTTATTCATCCCTATGAAGTTGCCTGCATACTTGCAGATATGGAGCTTGACACTCAGGCAGTAATAGCAGGACTTCTTCATGACGTTATCGAGGATACGGAGTTTGGCTATGACCGGATGAAAGAGGAGTTTGGCGAGCAGGTTGCAATGCTTGTTGAGGGTGTTACCAAGCTTGACAAAATCAAGTGTATCTCCAAGGAGGAGGCACATATCGAAAACCTCCGCAAGATGTTTTTCGCTATGGCGGAGGATATCCGTGTCGTTCTTATCAAGCTTGCTGACAAGATTCACAATATGCGTACCTTAAAGCATATGAAACCCGAAAAACAGCTTGAAAAGGCAAAGGAAGCTCTTGACGTGTATGCCCCTCTTGCATACAGACTGGGTATTTCAAAAATCAAGATAGAGCTTGAAGATTTGGCTCTTAAATATCTTGACAGCGTGGCATACTACGAAATAGTAGACGGTCTTTCACAGAAGCAGTCCGAGCGTGATGCCTACGTACAGAATGTCCGCGGTGTTATTGCCGACAAAATGGAAGAAATGGGTATCAAATGCCATATTTCCGCCCGTGCAAAGCACATTTACAGCATTTTCAGAAAAATGTATAACCAGAATAAGACTCTGGACGAAATATACGACTTGTTTGCCGTGCGTATCATTGTTGATACGGTTGCGGAATGTTATGCGGTGCTTGGTATAGTTCATGAGGAATATAAGCCAATCCCCGGCAGATTCAAGGACTATATTGCAATGCCCAAACCAAATATGTATCAGTCACTCCACACCACGGTAATAGGTCCCGACGGTCAGCCCTTTGAAATACAAATCCGTACATGGGATATGCATCAGGTTGCCGAAAGGGGTATTGCCGCCCATTGGAAGTATAAAGAGGGCAGAGCAGGTGATACAAAAAATCTTGATTGGGTAAACAAGCTCCTTGAAATACAGAGTGAGGCAGTAGACCCCGAGGACTTTATGCGTACCTTAAAGATTGATATGTTTGCCGATGAGGTATTTGTATTTACGCCAAGAGGTGACGTAATAGGTCTTCCTGCAGGGTCAACTCCCATTGACTTTGCATTCTATATCCACTCTGCCGTAGGTTACAAGATGACAGGGGCAAAGGTTAATTCAAAAATCGTTACCCTTGACTACAAGCTCCAAAACGGAGATATTGTCGAGGTTATTACCTCAAGTGCCAACAAGGGTCCCAGCCGTGACTGGCTCAAGATTGTAAAAACAAGCACGGCACGAAGCAAGATAAATTCCTGGTTTAAAAAAGAAAACCGTGAAATAAATATTGAACGCGGTAAAAACGCCGTTGAAACAGAACTAAAGCGTGTTGGAATGAGTCAGAGCGAGCTGTTTAAGAGCAAGTATCTTGACCCGATGCTTAAACGCTACGGTTTCTCAAATGTAGAAGAAATGTATGCCGCTATCGGCTTCGGCGGAATAACTGCGGCAAAGGTTATTACAAGACTTCGCGATAGCTATCAGAATGACCACAAGGAGGAAATTTCTCCCGAGGCTATTTCAAAGATAGGCAAGAAGAAAGGCAAGAGTGACAGCGGTATTGAGGTCAAGGGTGTTGACAATTGTCTTGTCAGACTTTCACGTTGCTGTAATCCCGTTCCCGGTGATGATATTATAGGCTTTATCACAAGGGGCAGAGGTGTCAGCGTACACAGATGCGACTGTATCAATGTTCTTCCCGAAAACATTACGGAAGATATGAAGAGCCGTATGATAGAGTGTAACTGGCTTGACGATATATCCTCATCATTCAGTGCGGAAATAAGTATTGAATGTACTAACAGACCGGGCATACTGGCAGATGTTATCGGTGTTGTGGCAGAGCAGAAGCTTAACCTTGTTGCTGCAAATGCACGCGGACTAAAGGACAGAACAGCCCTTATCGACCTTACTGTTGAGGTTGAGGATAAAGCACATATAGAAAGCCTTATCAGAAGACTTCACCGTGTACCCGGAGTATATGACATAAAGAGAACAAGAGGTTAATTTATATGGATATACAATGTTTGGTTTTAGGTCAGCTTGGAGTAAATTGCTACCTTTTGACAGAGGATAACAAGGCGGTAGTTATTGACCCAGGTGATGAAACGGAGAAAATTTTAAGTGCATTGGAAGAAAAGGGATGTACCCTTGAAAAAATTCTTCTCACCCACGGGCATTTTGACCATACGGGTGCCGTGAGTGACCTTGCCGAAAAAACAGGGGCAGAGGTTTATATCCACAGCGGTGATGAGATAATGCTCCGTGATAATACCAAAAACCTCAGCTTCCTTACGGGAGTAGGGGTTAAGGCCTATGATAAGGCAATTTCCCTTGAAACCGTAGAAAAAATCAATTTCGGAAATACGGAGATAAAGTATTTTCATACCCCCGGTCACAGCCAAGGCTCGGTAACATATGTGTGTGGAGATAACCTCTTTTGCGGAGATTTACTCTTCCGCGGTTCTATCGGCAGGTACGATTTCGGTGACCTTAAAACAGAGCTTCAGTCAATAAAGTTTTTGCTCGATACCTTTGATGATTCGGTGAGGGTTTTCCCAGGACACGGAATGTCAACCTCCATAGGCTATGAGCGTATGAATAACCCCTATATAGGAATGATATAAATGAATATAATAACAAACGGGCATTCCTTTGAGGATGCGGTAAGACAGATTCTGCAACTGTTTTTTGACCTTAATTCCGACTTTACGGCAGAATCCGTCCTGCAGATTGATGAAAATTTATATATTGCAAAAGCTAAAGTCACCCTCGGCGAAAAAACCGCCGAGGGTGAAATAAAAGCTACGCTTTTTTCTCCCGAGAAAAGACAGATAAGCGACCTTGTGAAAAAGTCGGTGTTTTTTGCCTGCAAGAAGCTTTCCGATATGCCCACTCCTTGGGGGATTTCTACGGGAATACGTCCCGCTAAAACGGCACGGATGATGCTCGACGAAAACAAAACCGACGAAGAAATTCTCCGTTATATGGAGGAAGAGTTTTTTGTAACTCCCAAAAAAGCACGTCTTAGTCTTGATGTGGCAAAAACAGAGTTTGAGCTTTTGAAAAACCGTGAAGAAAACACGGTCAGTTTGTATCTTGGAGTGCCGTTTTGCCCCACGAGATGTGCTTACTGCTCCTTTATATCGCAAGCAGTGGCACACAATCAGAAGTTTGTTAAACCGTATGTTGAGGCACTGCTTAAAGAAATTGAGGCAACCTCCCGTATGGCGGAAAGCTTTGGCTACAAGGCGGAAACAATCTATTTCGGAGGGGGTACACCTACAACATTATCCCCTGACGATTTGGACAGACTTATAAAGCGTGTCAAAAGCTGTTTCGATGTAACTTCCCTCCGCGAATTTACCGTGGAAGCAGGCAGACCCGATACTTTTTCTGATGAAATGCTTGCTGTCTTATGGGAAAACGGAGTAAACCGCATAAGCATAAATCCGCAGACAATGAATCAGAAAACCCTTGATAAAATAGGCAGACGCCATAGCGTTGAGGATACAATAAGGGCTTTTGAAATGACTAAAAAATATGATTTCAGCATAAATGCCGATCTTATTGCAGGGCTTCCCGATGAAAGCACGGAGGACTTTAAGAAAACGGTAGAGGAAGTATGTGCCCTTTCACCCCACGCGGTTACGGTGCATACAATGTATCTTAAACGGGCGGCACGGCTTATCTCAGATTTTGAGAAGCTGCGGTTTGCAAAGGATATGGACTCTATGGTGCAGTTATCCTACGATTACCTTACGGAAAAAGGCTACAATCCCTACTACCTTTACAAGCAGAAAAACACCCTTGGAAATCTTGAAAATGTGGGATTTTCCAAACAAGGACACGAAAGCCTATACAACATTTTCATAATGGAGGAAATACAGACCATTCTTGCAATGGGCGGAGGTGCTTCCACGAAAATGGTAAAGGGTGACAGAATAGAAAGAGTGTTTAACCCCAAGGAAGCCTCCGACTATATTAACCGAATTGATGAAATAATAGAAAAGAAGAAAGCGGCACTTGAATTTTTGAGGTGAATAGAATGATTAACTTTACCTACGAAAACGAAAAAATGAGTACAGAAAAAAGAATTACGGTGGGAAAGCTTGTTGTGGAGATGGGACTTTCAGCCTCTGTCCTTGCCTGCAAGGTTGACGGA
>JAFTUL010000042.1 GCA_017466275.1 Clostridia bacterium
AGGGGCTCAAATTCCGCAAAGATGGTTTCCTTCGTATGCGCCTTGACATTCGTCTGAAAAAGGACGGTGTTGATGCACGTTCTGTTGAGGGAACACCCGACGAAAGCATAGTTATTAACATCCCGGAGGGAAGCTACACGGGCGAGAAACTCATAAAAAATATTATTATCCCAAGTGATACCGCTCACGTTGGTGTCTTCATCGAAGGTAAAGGATACAAGGGCGAATGTTATATCGAACAGCCGATGCTTTCGGCAAATGGAGAAAATCTCCTGCCTGCATTCACCGAAACCACCGCCGACAAAGCGCATATGGACTGGACAGCGCAGTATCTAAGCCGCAAGGAGTGGCCCGAATTCCGTGTGCGTCTCAATGGCAAGGTCATCTACACGGGTGAAATTTTTGAACGCTGCCACAGATTTTCCGAATGGGAACTGAAGCTTCCCGCAAAGCTGCTTCGCGAGAACAACACCATTTCCTACGAGCTTATTTCCGACTACCACGAGCCACTCCCGTACAATGTTTACGAAGTGGGCATCATTGAGCAGCCTGCAGCGCCCGTGTCCCTTATCGCAGTCACCGAATCAGCTCCTGCAGGTGGCAAGGCAAGAGTGCTTGTAAGATGTGAACGTCCAAACACCAAGATTTCACTTGTGTGCGAAAGTGACAACATCAAAGGCGACCGCACCGTTATCTTCCGCGAGGCTGGACTTCACGGATTGCTCATCGACTGTGTATCTCCTGCCGAAAATGCAAAATTTCGTCTTACATACGACGGCGGCGAGGTTTCGGGAACTATCGGACGCATTGTTGTAAAGGAAAATGACAAAGTCGTTACCGGCACCGGCGATATGGTCTATATAAACCAGAATATGGATGATATGGACGAGTACCTCTCGTGGTATCTTTCCAACCATGTGGGTGATTTTATCACTATCCGTCCCGTTTATCGCTGGGGTGGAACAAGAATCCTGAATGAAAAGGTATGGAGAAGCTTTACGCGGCTTATGCGTGAGCTTGACCTCAAATACGTCCTTATGGCTGACGGGCGAGAGCTTCCCGGCATACAAACTCAGCCCGATGAAAAACTGCTTGGTGGAAAGGGCTTCTACGGCATCCAGCTCCATGAACGTGACGGTGCACAGTTCTACTGGGGCAAGCGCATAATAGAAACCCCTACCGAGGTTCAGTGGGCAAATATGTCAGAGATGGCATTTGATGAGGATCCCGCACATACAGCTTCCCACTACAGCAGCGATAACTTTATTTACCGCGGCGATACCATGTATATGTACGCCGACCGTTCGGAGCTTGAAGATTACCGCGATGAGCATAAAAAGGCTGTCAAGAACTTTGCCTCTACCCGCCGCGACCAAGATACCCGTCACACGGGACCTGCTTCAACCTTTAAGTATATGGCGGAAGCTGGCTATACATGGCTGGGTGCAGAAACCATGTATCAAACAATGGAACCCATCATGGGTTTTCTGCGTGGTGTTGCCAAGGACAAATCCATGAAGACTTACGGCGTGCATCACGCAGTACAGTGGTCAAGTTCGCCTCACGAAAACGAGGCCAAATACCGCAGATACCGTCTTGCACTCTATGCTTCTTATATGCAGGGCGCAACGGATATAAACACCGAAGAGGGCCTCTGGCGTATCGAGGAACACTACGCTCACTACCATCGTTTCAGTAACGCCTGCGCAAATTACATAAAGCAGCAGCAGGATTTTTACCGTTATGTTTCTACACATACCAGAAGCGGCAAGCTTGTAAATCCCGCAGCGCTCCTTCACGGACGAGATGACGGAATTACATTCTTCGGAACTAACAATACCTGGGGGCAGTTAAGACCGCAAACACCCGCAGACGATAGCTGGGAACTTATAGGTGAGCTGTATCCAAAGGCAAATCCTTTAAGAGCAATCTACCAGCATCCCTGTCCCGACGATATCCCCCAAGGTTATTATACCGGCACACCTTACGGTAATATCGACATGATTCCTTCCGAGGCAAGACCGGCGGTGTTCCGCGATTACCGCACCCTTGCATTCCTGGGTTACAACCGACTTGAGGATGAGGATATGAAGAAGTATCTCAATCACGTAAGACGTGGCGGAAAACTACTTCTCACCGACGCGCATCTCACATGCACTTCGGTTTACAGCGATATTATGAGCGGAAATCTCCACTTTGACGGTGGACTTTCAATGTTCTGCGATGGTGATCCGATTTTCGAAAAGGACATAGCAGGCGGAAAAGAGCTTGATGTCTGCGTGAACATCAAAAAGCCCGACGAGGTGCTTGCCTGCACCGACAGTGGTCGTCCGCTTGTCTGCGTTTATAGAAAGGGTAAAGGCGAATTTGTGCTGGTCCACACCAAGGAATATCCCTCAAACCCCGCTGTCTCCGAACTTTACAGAGCACAACTTACAAGACTGTTCGCCGAAACCGATGCCGAAGAAACCATATGGGCAGAAGTCGGCGACGATGTAGAGTTTGCCGTTTATGAGCAGAATGACGGCTCACGTCATATCTATCTACTTGCCGTTGACTGGTATCGCGCTCCCGACTTTAACCGCCATGCGGTGCTTCGTCTTTCGAATGCACGCTATGATGTTGATGTTCCTTTCGGCGTGATGCTAAAGTGTGTCTGCGGCGAAAACATCGCCATGTGGGCAGAAAGTGAAGACGGCGAGGTACTTTCCGTCAACGAAACCGAGGCTGTTGTTCAGGGTACAGGCAAAGTTGGATTTATAGTTGCAAAAAACAGCAAGCTTATCCGCATTGACGTAGACTTTACAAAAGACAGCGTTGTTACGATTGAGCTTAAATAATACAGTATAAGCCACACCGATTTGGCTCGGTGTGGCTTTTGTATGTTTGAATGATATGTTTAGGCGACATCTCAAAGTTTGTGATATCATATGTTACATCACGAACATCCGCCGGAAAATCCAATCCTAAAAGTCCCAACAGCACCTGTCCCAAAGTGCCAACTAAATTGACATCATCGGTATAATTACCTAAGACAATCTGCCTTAATGAGGCTTGCAAATATTCTAAAGAGCCGTTGTTTTCTTTACTTTCCGCTTGCTCACCTACCACAAACACAGTATTGCCATTTTCGTCCAATATTTCGACACAGCAATCACAGTTTGGATGGATAGGAGCAAAATTCACCCCTGACTTTGCCTCACTGACAGGAAAAACCTTGCCATCCAAAGCGGCGCATTTTTCACAAGTGTCCCCATTTACCTTAAGTCTGTAATGAGCATAACCCTTGTCCTGATAATCCCATAGTAACATATATTGCGTTAGCTATCCAGCGCTGGCCTTTAAAAAGTTCTTTAAAGACGACAAGCGCTTTTCAAGGACTTTTTGAATATGGTCAACAACCGATTTTGCGTCCTTGCTTTGCATCATTTGCAAATTCATTTCATCCTTAACTACTCGTATTAAATAATCTTTTGAGTGCCTTAAATACTCATTAAACTCTTTTTCAAATTCTTTCCCCCTGTTTCCATACAGGGCAAGCTTTTTAGAAGTTTTTATGCTTAGCCCAAGTTCATCATAAAAATCCGTAATGTATTTTTCCAAACTTGAATTTAAAACATCATAAGGAAAAAGCAACCTCTTACCAACAGCTTTTTGCAAATCCTGCTCAAGAAATTTTCTGTCATTTAATGCAATGTTGCTTTTCATCTTTGATATTACTTTTGGGGTATCATTAGGAATAAAAGCAACATAAGAATAAGCAATTTCCTTTGAAATATTAGCCGAAGAGAATCGAACACCATAAGGTTTAAAAACACAAATTTTGCGTAATACTGCAGAAAATTCTGCAAATATACGCGAGTATTATTTTTAAATTTTCTTTGTCTTCCATCAAAATTTGAAGTTTTTAAACTCTTCGACCTTAAACGAAGGAAAATTTTATATAATTTAAATGCGGAGGACGAAGTTAGGCTGGCGCCTTACAAGGACGACAAATTTTAAGTATAAAAATTTAACAAGTTTAAGGCTTGTGGGGCTCGACTCTCTTCGGCTTAGTCTTTCTGCCATGCTTTCAAACATATCTTCGGTCATTAAAATTTAAATCATCCTCCTTTGTGGTATATATTTACATTATATACCGCTAAAAACGGACAACTTAAATGCAAAAAGCAACTGCGACAAAATTTGTCACAGTTGCTATAAATCACAATATTTATACCAGCTTATTCACAGTTTATACGTTCTTCACCAACGCAAGATTCAATCTGGTATTTAATCGGTATTTTTATGCAAATCTTTTGAGTAACAACCAAATCAAGACTGTTTTCACATTCACCATTACAGCACTCAATAACAGGCTCTTCACAGCACTCTATTGTTATATCACCCGTTCTGGTTTTTGGTCTTACCGATATCGGAATACTGATATTTGCATACTGATAATTCACAGCAGAGCATCCGTCACCTCTGCCATCACATCCGCCAGGAGCTGTAGTTTGTTCCATTGTGTTATATTCTTCCGGGTTCATTCTGCCATTCTCCTTTTTGTTGCATTTTTATATCCCTCTTGTTTCGGGATACTATATCTTATGCAAAAGACAGGGGAATGTTCAGCAGGGTTTAATTACAGAATTTCACAATAGTCACCCTGTTTCGAGGCTCGCCTTATACAAAAACAGAGGTCGGAAATTCACTCCTACCTCTGTTTTTGATTAGCCTTAACTATTTAACTTTTCCATATCATTCTTACGAATTTCAACACGTCTTACCTTGCCGCTGATTGTTTTGGGAAGTTCATCTACAAACTCAACAATTCTGGGGTACTTGTAAGGAGCTGTATGTGTCTTTACGTATTCCTGAATTTCCTTTTTGAGTTCATCTGTGCCTTGGGTACCTTTTACTAAAACGATGGTAGCCTTTACAATCTGTCCACGAACTTCGTCAGGAACTGGTGTGATAGCACACTCCAAAACATAAGGAAGTTCCATAATAACGCTTTCGATTTCAAAGGGCCCGATACGATAGCCCGATGATTTGATTACATCGTCAATACGGCCAACATACCAAAGGTATCCGTCTTCGTCCATTGTCGCCTGGTCACCTGTATGGTAATATCCGTCGTGCCATACCTCTTTTGTTTTTTCTTCATCAAGGTAATAACCGATAAACAGTCCACAAGGAGCATTATCCTTTACGCGGATACAAATTTCACCTGCATCACCGGTTTTACACTCATTTCCGTCAGGGTCAAGAACAACAACATCGTACAAAGGACTTGGTCTGCCCATTGAACCGATTTTCGGTGTAGAGCCCACAAAGTTTGCGATTGAAAGAGTTGTTTCGGTTTGGCCAAAGCCTTCCATAATGGTAAGCCCGGTTGCCTTTTTAAACTGATTGAATACCTCAGGGTTTAATGCTTCGCCCGCTGTTGTTGCATACTCAATAGAAGAAAGGTCATACTTTGACAAATCTTCTTTGATGAAGAATCTATACATTGTAGGCGGAGCACAGAAGGTTGTAATATTATACTTTTTAAACATCGGCAGAATATCCTCTGAATGGAATCTGTCAAAGTCGTAAGTAAAGGTTGCAGCCTCACAAAGCCACTGGCCATACAGCTTACCCCAAAGAGCTTTACCCCAGCCTGTATCAGAAATTGTAAAGTGAAGTCCGTCAGGATTTACATTGTGCCAATGCTTTGCCGTGGGATAGTGGCCAAGAGCATACTTATATGAATGTGTTGCGATGCGGGGATACCCCGTTGTGCCCGATGTAAATAGCATAAGCATCGGGTCGTTACCGCAAGGAGTATTTTCTGTACGGTTATAATGTGTACTGAAACGCTCCATTTCAAGGTCAAAGTCATTCCAGCCCTCTTTTTTGCCCCCCACAAGCACTTTAATCATTTCGGGGAATTGCGCAGCAGCCTTTTCTGCCTCGTCAGATACTTCTCCGTCAGCTGTACATACGATGGCTTTTACTTTTGCTGCTTTATATCTGTATTCAAAATCGTGCTCTACAAGCTGATTGGTTGCAGGGATTGCGATAGCACCAATTTTATGAAGTGCAAGCATACAGAACCAGAACTGATAGTGTCTCTTTAGCACAAGCATTACAGTATCGCCCTTTTTGATACCCAGTGATTCAAAGTAATTTGCAGTTTTTGCAGAATACTTTTTCATATCACTGAATGTAAAGCGGCGGTCTGTCTTGTCGTTTGCCACCCACATCATCGCTAATTTTTCGGGATTCTTTTTCGCAATTGCATCTACACAGTCAAACGCAAAATTAAACTTATCTTCATTCTTAAAAGTAATACCGTTAAACACACCATTTTCGTCGTATGATGATTCGATAAATTTATCCGCAACTGTCTGGGATTTTGCCTTTTTTGCAGCGGCTTTTGCTGCAATCATTGGCGCTTCCGGATATTCCTCGCTTACGGTTCCGTCCTGCGGATTTAATACAACTGCATGGAATTCGCATCCACCCTCGCTTGCTGCAACCATTCCGTGAGGGATAAAACTGTTATAAAAGATTGAATCTCCTTCATGAAGAACATCCACATGATTTCCAACCTGAACTTTTAAAGAACCTTTTACAATAACATCAAATTCCTGACCTTTGTGCGAGTTTAACTGAATCGGAGCATTTTGTTCCTCTTCAAGATACGGGAACTTAACGAGAAATGGCTCTGCGAGCTTTCCTTTAAACTTAGGTGCAAGGTTATCATATTCAACACCATGCTTCTTTACTATTTTAAGACCTTCGCCCTTTCTTGTAATTGCAAAAGAAGTAAGCGTGGTGCTGGTACCATCTAAAATATCAACCACTTCAACCCCGCAGGCTTTTGCACATTTATATATAAATGTAAAGCTGAAGTCTGTTTCGCCCTCTTCCAAAACTTTATAGTCTTCAACCGATACACCCGTAAGCTTTGCAAGTTCCTCCGGTGTATAACCTTTTGCTTCACGCAGGTAATTGATTCTGCCTGCAACTTCTATCAAACTTTATTCAATTGTTTTGTCTACTTTCAATTTCGCAAATTTTCTAAATTATTACGAATTCGAATAAAACAAAAAAACTCGTCTCAAAATAAACTTTTGAGACGAGTTATTAAACCCGCGGGACCACTCAAATTACGGAAATTTCATTCCGTCACTTTCCAGGCTCTAACAAGCCTTTTGCCTTTACGCAGCATTACGGAAGGAGTCTACTTGCCTAAGCTTTCGGTCCTTCGACTCAGAGGTGATAAGTCATTGGAAAGCTCCACCATTGCCTCGCACCACCCGG
>JAFTUL010000043.1 GCA_017466275.1 Clostridia bacterium
ATGTTAACGCAGGTGATACATATAATGGTAAATATGTTAAACTTGCAGCTGATATCGACCTCAAAGATGAAGCATGGACTCCTATCGCTAAATTTGAGGGCGTATTTGACGGTGATAATAAGACAATTTCAAACCTCGTTGTTAATGGCGGAAGAAATAAAGATCAGGGCTTCTTTGCAGTAACAATGGGTGGTGAAATTAAGAACATCACATTTAATAACGCAAAGGTTACAGGTAGACTTGATGTCGGCGTTGTATCCGGTACACCTTATACATCAAAATATACCAATATCAAAGTGACAGGTCACGTTGAAGTTAACGGTATGGCTTATGTCGGTGGTGTAGGCGGTAAGAATGCTTATGCTGACTGGACAGATATTACTGTAGATGTTGACGAATCATCTTATGTTAAGGCTATTTCTACTGAGAACGGTAGTGCTTATCGCACCTATGTAGGTGGCGTTATTGGCTTCATGGGAGAAGGCAGCCACACAGTTAAAAATGTAACATCAAACATCAATGTTATAGGTGACGTTTGTGACATCGGCGGTATCGTTGGTATCGCACACTACGGCAACAACTTTGAAAATGTTAAATGCACAGCTAATGTAACAAACACAAATACTGATTCCGCAAAGTCTGCTCAAACAGGCGGTATTGCAGGTGTATGGCACAACGAGAAAGGATACACAGTGACATTTACAAACTGCAACTTTACCGGCAAAGTTACAGCAACAGGCGTTGCAGAAAATGAAGCTGTTGGTGCAGCTTATAATGCATCTAATAACACTGAAGAAAATTCAGGCTCGCTTGTTATTGACGGTGAAACTGTATGGCCTATTCCAGAGCTTCCCACAGCTACAGTAACAGAGTTTGAAAAAGAAGACTTGACATTTGCTCTTAATTTCAGAGCTGACGATGCAAGCGAAGCACAGCTTGCTTACTACGGTGACTGGTATGCAGATTACGTTCTTACAGTGAACAAGGATGTAACATTTAACGCAAACGGTGGGGCAGACGGTTATCTTTCCGGTCAGTATGAGGATTGGAGTGAAAACTGGGTTAATGTTCCCTTTGAGGATGTAACACTTAAAGCAGGCGAATCTATTAAGATTATGGAATATGCTGCAACACTTATGGGACAGCCCGGACTTAAATACACATATGGAGAAGTTTATGAAATTGTTAAGGATTTCAACTGTGGTGTATTCTTTGATGAGGAATTTCTGACAGCAAATCCCGACCTTGAAGTAACACTTGAACTTCGTATGTATAATCCTGACGAGAGCAAGAATGAAAGCTATGTTATCGGCGAAACATATACATTTAAAGCACCTGTAGTTGAAACAGAATATTTCAACAGTGGCGTGTATGTGTTGAGAACATTTACGCCAATGGAGATTCCCGAAACAGAGACTATAAAAGCTTTAGGTACTAATAAAGCTTACAGAGTAAGAGTTTATGCAGCTGTAGAAGATGAAACAAAGTATAATGAACTTGGGTTTACTTATAAAATCAAGGATGCAGATGATTCTAAGGCTCAGTCAAGCAAAATCAAGAAACTTTATGAAAAAGTAACCATTACTACAAAAAATAATGGCGTAACACCATATGTTCCAACGGATTTCAGAGCAGATGGTAAATATATATTTGCCCTCAATATATGGATGCATCCTGATTTTGGTTCCGATACTGTTATTGAGGTTAAACCTTATGGAATCAAAAAGGATGGAACAAAAATTTATGGCTCAAAATGGATTTCCACAGGGGCAATAGGCGGCACAGATGTTAAATAAGGAGGAAATAACAATGAAGTTGTATGAAAAACCTGAATTTGAGTTAATTAGTCTTATCGATACTGATGTAATTTGTACAAGCGGACAGAACCCAGATTACGAGTACGGAGGAACAGGTAGTGATGAAGATACCGGTGACCACGGCACTATGGTTCCTACATCTCTTTGGGGAAACTAATCCTAATCACATGTAATTAAATATGGGGCTATATTCTATAGCCCCATACAGACATCATATGAAGGACAGTAAAAATGATTAAATTTATTCTATATGCAGCATACAGAAGATTTATGGAGATAGCAGGCAGTTGTGTTTTGCTGTCGGCAGTAATATCTTTTCTATGCAAATGCAATGCCCTTCCCGACGGTAGTGGGGAACTTGTAATAGGGTTGTATATCGCGACGGCTATTTTTATAGTTATCAATATTTGGATGATGCGAGGGTGCTACTATGAACTGAAAGATACAAAGGTGTATTTTATTGTAAACTATAGTGCATACATCGTTTTCGGGTTAATAACCATACTGGCGTATAAGCTTTTTTCTGCCGAAGTGTACACATGGCTCTTTGCAATCACCAAGTTTGCCCGATATACAAATCTTTATTTACCTACGGTTTATTCTGCGGCGATTTTTCATGCTATAATGGTAATTGGAATTTTCCTTGCACCAATTGGTATGAGTTGGGTGCACATAAGAGCAGAAGAAAAATATGTCGGAGAAGAAATGGTTCCTCCTAGAATGGACAAGGAAAAAGTAGATGCAGCTAATAAAGCATTAGAAGCAAGCGCAGATAGAAGCTCGCAACATTGATGCTTATGCTATTTTATAGCATTTTGCATATTGTGACATCTGTGTATAGCTTCTAATAAAATATAACTGTGCATACTTTTTTCCCAAGCATCATATAATATGCGGCTATGCACAGATGCTGCAAGTAATGAACTGCAATGTGTAGCAAATGAATAGAGATAAATAATAGTGAAAAACGAATAATTACTGTGGATTTTTGCCTGAGCAAAAGTCCACAGTAATTATTTAACATTCTTGTTAATTATTCATTTAGAACGAAAGCACGGAGGTGCAAACAAATGAAATTCAAAAAACTAAAGAAAAGGATTCTCTGTCCTGATTGTAAAACAGGGCAGGAAAGTCTTGAGATAGACCCAAGTTCTGTTACGTGTCCTTACATTTCTTGCTATGACGGGGTCAGATGTTCGTATTATGTTCCTATAAAAGAAAAAAAGACTTTGTTTAGCTTTTTTAAGAAAAAGTAACTTATACAAAAAAGCTCAGGTTCAATGTCAATTGACCCTGAGTTTTTTGTATAAAAATATCAGTTTTTATCGGTGAGAAGCTTATTTACCTCTGCAATGAATGTTGTTACATCCTTGAACTGGCGGTATACGGATGCGAAGCGGACATATGCAACCTCGTCAATGTCCTTAAGCCCTTCCATAACCTTTTCACCGATTTCCTTTGTAGAAACCTCTCTCTTCAAAGTGTTCTGCAAATCGGACTCAATTTTGTCAACCAGTCTGTCAAGTGTGCTTGTTTCCACGGGGCGTTTTTCACACGCACGGGTAAGACCTGCAAGAAGCTTTTCTCTGTTAAAGAGTTCTCTTGTCTTATCCTTTTTGATAACTACGATGGGAAGACTTTCTACCTTTTCATATGTAGTAAATCTCTGAGCACACTTAATGCACTCACGCCGTCTTCTGATTGCTACGCCTTCTTCAGTGGGGCGAGAATCGATAACCTTGCTGTCGTCGTGACCGCAATACGGACAACGCATCAAAATCCCTCCTAAATATTATATGTAAATCTAATTTTATTTTTCAAGTGCCATTATTTTGTCAACTCTCTGCTGATGTCTGCCACCCTCAAACTCTGCGGACATATAGCTGTCGACAATTGCTTTCCCTTCTTCGGAAGAGGTGAATCTTCCTCCGAGTGCAATTACATTTGCATTGTTGTGCTGCTTTACAAGTGCTGCAATTTCCTTTGAAGGACAAAGTCCGCAACGGATACCGTCAATCTTATTTGCGGCAATGGATATTCCCACTCCCGTTCCGCAAACAAGGATTCCGAAATCTGCTCTCTTTGAAAGTACCTCGTCACAGCAAGCCCTTGCATAGTCGGGGTAGTCGACACTTTCAGGGGAATCTGTTCCAAGGTTTATGATAGAGTGACCTTTTTCTGCAAGATAGTCAATAAGTATATTCTTCAGCTCAAACCCGCCGTGGTCGGCTGCTATTGCTATTGTCATATAAATCATTCCTTTCTTTCTTCGCGTTCTCTCTCTGCCTGGGGCTTTCTTAAATAAACTGCTGTCAAATCTTCGGCAGAAACAGCTTCCTTTTTAAGTGCCGCATATGCAACACTTCCTGCTCTTTGCAGAAGATTCTGCGGAGAGGCAAATACGGCTTTATTACCAAGAAGCTCCTTAATTTTTTCTTTATGTACATTTACACCGTCACCGACGAAAATTGTTCTTTCTGTAAGCTCCTGACAAAGCTCCTCGATTGAAAGAGCACGTGGCTCAGTAATGCATTCAAGCGTATTACCGTTGTAACGGTACAATCCGTTATAAACCTGCCCCCTCCGTGCGTCCATAATAGGGCAGATAACAAGGTCGGTGAAATCAATGTTATGTGCAAGTGCCTCCAATGTAGAAACACCCACAACACTCTTTCCAAGTCCGTATGCAAGTCCCTTTATTGTTCCTATTCCTATACGAAGTCCGGTAAAAGAACCTGGCCCCTCACTACAGGCAAAAAGGTCAATATCGGTTATATCAAGGGAAACTTTCTTAAGAAGCTCGTCTATCATCGGCATAATTGTCTGCGAATGGGTGAGCTTTGTAGTTGTGCTGATTTCTCCTATAAGCATATCCTCCGACAGTATTGCAGCAGTTGCCGTAAGTGCCGAGGTATCAATAGCAAGTATCTTCATATCATATATCCTCCACCACAATCAGTCTGTCATTATCGCCAAGTCTTGTTATTCTAATCACAATTTTATTCTCCGGCAGATATTCCATAAAGCTGTCGGGCCACTCGATGAGTGATATTCCGTTTTCAATCTGCTCCTCAAAACCAATATCAAGAAGCTCGTCATAATCGTTAAGTCTGTAAAGATCGTAGTGATTTATAACCTCAGTTCCTGTATATCGGTGCATTATTATAAAGGTAGGGGAGCTGACGCCCTTTTCAATGCCGAAATAGCGTGAAAATCCTCTTGTGAAAGCGGTTTTTCCTGCACCAAGGTCGCCCGTCAGGCAAATCACTTGTGGTGCTGACACTTTAGCCGCTAATTCATATGCAAATTGTTCAGTTTCTTCGGGACTGTGTGATATAAATTCCACGATTTTTCTCCTCAAACAATGTTGTTTACACAATATAAGGTTATAATATAACCATTCTATTAAAGTATAGCACAACATAATGCGCTTTTCAATGGTTTTTGCCAAAAAAACCGCCAAATGATTGTAAATGTGGGAAAATGTTGAAAGCAAAAAACAAAAAGTGAGATTTTTGTGATTTTGTGTGATTTTCTATTGACAAAATGTGGGGTTGTGTTGTATTATATATTTGTAGACAAAGGTAAAAGTATCGGAGGTCTTAAATTATGAACTACGAAACAATGGAAAAAATTAAAATAACACCCCGTGTACAGCATCTTCGCGATATGCTTTTTGAAAAAATGCCCGAGATAGAAGCTGACCGTGCGGTTATTGTTACGGAAAGCTATAAGGAAACAGAAAATCTTCCTATAATTAAACGCAGAAGCCACGCTTTCCGCAGCATTATGGAAAAGCTTCCGATAACTATCCGTGAGGGAGAGCTTATTGTCGGCAGTAATACAAAAATGCCCAGAAGCTGTCAGACCTATCCTGAGTATTCTTTTGAATGGTTAGATGCAGAACTTGACACGGTTGAAACCCGTAGTGCAGACCCTTTCTATATTGCAGAGGATACCAAGAAAACTCTCAAGGAAGTACATAAGTACTGGCAGGGCAGAACAACAAGCGACCTTGCAACAAGCTATATGGCTCCCGAGGCTCTCAAGGCTATTGAGCATAATATATTCACAACAGGTAACTACTTCTACAACGGTGTAGGTCATCTGTGTGTTCAGTATGACAAAGTTCTTGCTATCGGTTATCTCGGTATCAAGAAAGAGGCAGAGGAACAGCTTAAAAAGGTTGATGTTGCCTGCAGCTACTACGCTGCAAGAAGAAGCTTCCTTGAAGCTGTGATTGAAAGCTGTGATGCGGCAATTACATATGCTAACCGCTACGCTGACCTTGCCGAGGAAATGGCAAAGAGCGAATCCGGTGCAAGAAAAGAGGAACTTTTGCAGATTGCAAGAAACTGCCGCAAAGTTCCTGCAAACGGTGCAGAAAGCTTTTATGAAGCGTGTCAGTCTTTCTGGTTTGTACAGATGCTTATTCAGACGGAGGGAAGCGGTCACTCCATTTCCCCCGGACGTTTTGATACATATATGTATCCTTATTTTAAAAAGGATTATGAATCAGGGAAACTGACTCTTGAATTTGCTCAGGAGCTTGTGGACTGTCTCTGGATAAAACTTAACGACCTTAATAAAGTCCGTGATGCTGTAAGTGCAGAAGGCTTTGCAGGTTACAGCCTTTTCCAGAATCTTATAGTAGGCGGACAGACACCCGATGGAAAGGATAGCACAAACGAGCTTTCCTACATCTGTCTTAATGCTACACTTCACATACTTCTTCCTCAGCCGTCAATCTCTATAAGAGTGTGGAACGGCTCACCGACAGAGCTTCTCATTATGGCGGCACACGTAACACGTACAGGCGTGGGTCTTCCTGCATATTACAATGACGAGGTTATCATCCCCTCAATGCTCAGCAGGGGAGTCAGCCTTGAAGATGCCCGTAACTACTGCATCATTGGATGTGTTGAGCCACAGGCTCCCGGTAAGACTGACGGTTGGCACGATGCGGCATTCTTCAATATGCTTCGTCCTCTCGAACTTGTGTTCTCAAACGGCAAAAGCAAGGGCGAGCAAATCAGTATAAAGACGGGAGAGATTGATTCTCTCGATACATATGAAAAGTTCTTCAAGGCATACGAAGCACAGATGGACTATATGATAAAGCTTCTTGTAAACTCTGACAACGCTATTGATAAGGCCCACGCAAGAAGATGTCCGCTTCCATTCCTTTCTGCAATGGTCGAGGATTGCATCGGCAGAGGAAAGAGCGTACAGGAGGGCGGTGCAGTATACAACTTCAAAGGTCCTCAGGGCTTAGGTATTGCCAATATGGCAGATGCTCTTTATGCAGTCAAGACACTTGTATATGATGAAAAGAAATACACCCTTGCGGAGGTTAAGGCGGCACTTGAGGCTAATTTCAGCGGAGATGCTCCCGTAGTCAGTGCAGAGGATGTTACAATTAAAATAGCAGGCGAGCTTGGAAATAAGAATGTAGAGCTCAACGAAGAAATTATCAGAGAAATCTACAAGAATGTAAAGGAAGCTCAGGGCGGAAGCTCCGACCCTCGCTTTGCACAGCTTCTTGAAGATATCAACGCACTTCCCAAATTCGGTAACGACAATGATGTTGTTGATGAATTTGCCCGTGAAGCGGCATACACATATACCCGCCCGATGGAACAGTACAAAAACCCCCGTGGAGGAATGTTCCAGGCTGGCTTGTATCCCGTTTCTGCAAATGTTCCGCTTGGTGCACAGACCGGCGCAACCCCTGATGGCAGACTGGCATTCACACCCATTGCCGACGGTGTTTCACCTGCAGCAGGCAGGGATGTGAACGGTCCTACTGCAGCGGCAAACTCTGTATCCAAGCTTGACCACGGTATTGCATCAAACGGTACACTCTTCAACATGAAGTTCCATCCCTCCGCGCTTAAAGGTGACGAAGGACTTTACAACTTCGTATCTCTTATAAGAGCGTACTTTGACAGAAAGGGTATGCACGTTCAGTTCAATGTTGTAAGCCGTGAAACCCTTATTGATGCACAGAAGAATCCTGAAAACTACAAGAATCTTGTAGTTCGTGTTGCAGGTTACAGTGCACTCTTTACAACGCTTTCAAGGTCGCTTCAGGATGACATTATTAACAGAACGGAACAGCAAAGTTTTTAAATACGGAGTAATCTACTATGGATATTTCTAATGTAAAAGGAAGAATCTTCGATATACAGAAATATTCCGTACACGACGGTCCGGGAATCCGCACCATAGTTTTTTTGAAAGGCTGTGCACTCCGGTGCAGATGGTGTTGTAACCCCGAATCGCAGAGCTTTGATTTTCAGCATATGAATACCCCAAACGGGTCAAAGCTTATAGGTCGTGATGTGACGGCAGGTGAGGTTTTTGATGAAGTTAAAAAAGACTTCGCCTATTACAGAAGAAGCGGAGGCGGATTAACCCTCTCGGGAGGGGAGATGCTTCTGCAACCGGAGTTTTCTTTAGCACTTCTGAAGCTTGCCAAATCCCACGGAATAAATACGGCGGTTGAATCAACGGGCTTTGCTCAGTTTGAAACCATTGAAAAACTGCTTCCGTATATCGATACATATCTTCTTGATATTAAACATACAAACGGCGTAAAACACAAGGAATTTACAGGCCAGGATAACAGCCTCATTCTTCAAAATGCCGTGAAAATAGCTCAGCTTTCTAAAAAATGCATAGTCCGTGTCCCCACCATTCCCACATTCAATGATACGGCAGAGGAAATCCGTGAAATAGCACGCTTTGCAAAAAATCAGATGCGTGTTTCGGAAATGAACCTTCTTCCTTATCACAGACTGGGAAAGGATAAATACACAGGTCTCGGACGTGATTATTTAATGGGCGAAATTCTCCCTCCCGCAGACGAGCATATGGAAATGCTCAAAAAAGTTTGCGAGGAAGAGGGAATGAAAGCCAAAATCGGAGGTTAAACCCATGAACGAGTTTGAAATGAAAGATAAAATGAGAATAGTTCAGGAACTTGTCCCCGGTAAGCAGATAACACTTGCACACGTAATTGCAAACCCCGACAAGATTCTTTATAAAAAACTTGGTCTTGACCCTGCCGTTGATTATTCAAAATCAGCAATAGGTATTGTGACAATGTCCCCCAGCGAAACGGCAATTATTGCAGGAGATATTGCCATTAAGGCTTCAGGTGTTGAGCTCGGCTTTGTGGACCGTTTCAGCGGTACACTTATTGTAACGGGTACGGTAAGTCAGGTTGATGCAGCGGTAGAGGCACTTTGCAGCTACGCTGAAAAGACACTTGGCTTTACAGTTTGCCCCATCACCAAAACATAATGAAAAAGCTTATACTTGTAGGCCGCAGTGAAGCGGGGAAGACCACACTTACTCAAAGATTAAAGGGTCAGAAAATTGAATACGAAAAAACTCAATATATAAAGTTTGGCGATGTCATTATTGACACGCCAGGTGAATATGCCGAAAATCCCGAGCTTGGTCGTGCACTTGCACTATACTCCTATGAGGCTGATGTTGTTGGACTTCTTTTGAGTGCAACTGAGCCTTACTCACTCTATCCGCCCTGTGTTGCCGCAGTGGCAAACCGTGAGGTTATAGGAATAGTAACCAAAGCAGACCACCCCGATGCCCGAATTGATTTGGCAGAAATGTGGCTCCGTCTTGCCGGATGTGAGAAAATCTTTGTTACATCCTCCTATAATGATGATGGAATAGTGGAAATTCTTGAATATTTATCAGAATAATTCAAAAAACCACAAAAAACCACAGAAAAACACTCAAAAGGTATTGACAAAACTACACAAAAGGTATAAAATAAACACAAATTCAATTAAATTCTTTTTTGAAAGGATGTTTTAATATGGTAAACGAGTACGAAATCAAAAAACAAATCTGCGAAATCGGTAAGAGAATCTACGACAGAGGTATGGTTGCTGCAAACGACGGTAACATCTCTGTTAAGATTAACGACAACGAGTTCCTCTGCACACCCACAGGTGTTAGTAAGGGCTTCATGACACCCGATTACATCTGCCGTGTTGACAAGAACGGTAATGTATTGGAAGCAAATGGCTCTTTCAAGCCCTCCAGTGAAATCAAGATGCATATGAGAGTATATCAGCAGCGCCCCGATGTTAACAGCGTTGTTCACGCTCATCCCATCTATGCAACAAGCTTTGCAATTGCAGGAATTCCGCTTACACAGCCCATCATGCCCGAAGCAGTTATCGCTCTCGGTTGCGTTCCGATTGCTGAGTACGGTACACCTTCCACAAACGAAATCCCCGATGCAGTAGAAAAGTATCTTCCTTATTTTGATGCAGTTCTTCTTGCAAACCACGGTGCACTTTCTTTCAGCGATTCTCTTCTTGCTGCATATCACAAGATGGAATCTCTTGAATTCTATGCACAGCTTCTCTTCAATGCTAAGCAGCTGGGCGGTCCTAAGGAACTTTCTCCCGAGCAGGTTCAGGGACTTTACGAAATCCGTCGTCAGTTCGGTCTTAAGGGTAAGCATCCGGCTGATATCTGCGTAGGCGGTAAGAACAGCTGTCACGCTTGCGGTGGTTGTGCAACGGCTCATAATGCAGGTGCTGCAGACAGCGACCTCGTAGCAGCTATTACAAAGAAGGTTTTAGAATCTCTCGGTAAGTAATTTTCTATTAGTATATAGAAAGGAAAGAAGAAAATGGACATCAATTCAGAAAAAATACAGCAGATTGTACAGCAGGTTCTGAGTGAGATGAACGGTGCTTCTCCCGCAAAGAAAGCTTCTTCCGGTCCCGTGCCGAAGACAAGTCGTGTAGCAATGCTTACAAAGCTTGAAAACTTCGACATTCAGGAATATCCCATTCCCGAACTCGGTGATGATGATATTCTTGTAAAGGTTGAGGGCTGCGGTGTTTGCGGTACAGATGCACACGAATACAAGCGCGATCCCTTCGGTCTTATTCCCGTAGTTCTCGGTCACGAGGGTACTGGTGAAATCGTAAAGATGGGTAAGAATGTTAAGAAGGACAGTGCAGGAAAGCCTCTCTCAGTTGGTGACAAGGTTGTAACTTGTATGATTTTCAAGGATAATCCCGACATCACCATGTTTGACCTTAATAAGCAGAATGTCGGCGGTGCCGACGTATTCGGACTCCTTCCCGATGATGACGTTCATCTTAACGGATGGTTTGCTGATTACATAGTAGTAAGAAAAGGCTCAACAATATTCAACGTAAGTGACCTTGACCTTGATTCAAGAATCCTTATCGAGCCTTGTGCAGTACTCATTCACGCAGTAGAGCGTGCAAAGACAACAGGTATCCTTCGTTTCAACAGCCGTGTGGTTGTTCAGGGATGCGGACCTATCGGTCTTATCTGTATTGCAGTTCTTCGCACAATGGGTATAGAAAATATCACAGCAGTTGACGGTGAAAAGAAGAGACTTGACTTTGCTCTCGAAATGGGTGCTACAAAGACAGTCAACTTCAAGGACCACAAGGGTATCGAAGCTCTTGCAGGTGCGGTTTCCGATTCCTTCGGCGGCTACCTTGCAGACTTTGCATTCCAGTGTACCGGTTCTCCCGTTGCACACAGCAACATCTATAAGTTCATAAGAAACGGCGGCGGACTTTGTGAGCTTGGTTTCTTTATCAACGGTGGCGATGCTCAGATTAACCCCCACTTTGATATATGCTCCAAGGAAATCACAACAGTAGGCTCTTGGGTTTACACTCTCCGTGATTATGCAACAACATTTGATTTCTTAAAGCGTGCTAAAGGTATAGGTCTTCCTATGAGTAAGCTTATCACTCACCGTTATCCGCTTTCCGAAATCAATCAGGCACTTGAAACCAACCTCAAGATGGAAGGTCTCAAGATTGCCATTATCAACGAGTAATTAATTTTAATTTTATAATATTTTAGGAGGTAACTAAAATGGCACAGGAAGCATTAGGTATGATCGAAACAAGAGGTCTTGTTGCAGCAGTTGAAGCAGCAGACGCAATGGTAAAGGCAGCAGAGGTAGCTCTCGTAGGTACAGAAAAAATCGGTAGCGGTCTTGTAAGCGTTATGGTTCGTGGCGATGTTGGTGCTGTAAAGGCAGCAGTTGAAGCAGGCAGCACATGTGCATCAAGACTTGGTGAACACGTAGCAGTTCACGTAATTCCCCGTCCTCACGCTGATGTTGAAAAGATTCTTCCCACATTATAATTAAAATTTTGAGTAAAAATGGATTAAAAAAATAAAACAACAAAAAAAGCTGCTCCTGCAAAAACTACCGCAGCTAAAACAGAGGCAGTAGTTAAGGAAGCGGCATCTGAAATTAAAAAGGAGGTCAAAGTTATGACACAGGAAGCATTAGGTATGATTGAAACAAGAGGTTTAGTTGCAGCAATCGAGGCAGCAGACTCTATGCTCAAAGCAGCAAACGTAACACTCGTAGGTACAGAGAAAATCGGTAGCGGTCTTGTAAGCGTTATGGTTCGCGGTGACGTTGGTGCAGTAAAGGCAGCAGTTGAAGCAGGCGGTGCAAACGCAGGAAGACTTGGAGAACTCGTAGCAGTTCACGTAATTCCCCGTCCTCATGCAGATGTTGAAAAGATTCTTCCCACTCTTAAATAATTGGGGGAATAAAAATGTTTATCGGTAAAGTTGTCGGAAGTGTTGTTTCAACACGGAAGAACGAAAATCTTGTCGGCAACAAGTTTATGATAGTGGAAACACTTGATGGCTTCGGTGAAAAGAAGCAGCGTATTGTCGCAGTTGACAATGTTGGTGCAGGTCTTGGAGAAGCAGTTCTTGTTGCTACCGGCAGTGCAGCAAGAATCGGTATTGAGCAGAATACTGCTCCCATCGATGCAGCAATTGTCGGAATAATTGATGATGTATCATCATTGAGATAATCACAGAAAGGAAATGGCTATGAAGTTAGACGAGCTTAAAAGTTTAATAAAAGACTCGGGTATAGCAGGTGCCGGTGGTGCCGGATTCCCCGCGTATGCCAAACTCAGCGATAAGGCTGATACAGTTATCCTTAACTGTGCTGAGTGCGAGCCTCTTTTCAGACTCCACCGTCAGCTTCTGAAGCGCTACTCCTTTGAAATCATAAGCACTCTTGATAAAATCTGCGAGTGCATAGGGGCAAAAGAGTTTCATATTGCTATGAAGCGTACATACAAAACTACTGCCGAGGCGGTAGAGCGTGATATTGCTCCCTTTAAAAAAGGTAAGGTAGATTATCTGTATGAAGTTTATCCTGCAGGTGACGAGCTTGTTCTCATCTATGATGTTACGGGCAAGACAGTCCCTGCAGGGGGACTTCCCATTGATGTAGGCGTTATTGTCTACAATGTAGAAACCGTTCTTAATATCTACCACGCGTTAAACGGCGAAAAGGTTACTCATAAATATGTAACCGTAGGCGGTGCCGTAAAAAATCCGCAGACATATCGTGTTCCCTTAGGAACACCCCTTTCTCACCTTGTGGAGCTTTCGGGCGGAGTGACGGAAAAGGATACAATGATTCTTTCCGGCGGTCCCATGACAGGAAAGCTTGCACTTCCCAGCGAAACAGTAACAAAAACCACCAATGGTATATTGGTGCTCCCTGAGGATAACCCCGTGATAATGAATCGCAGACAGAATGTCCGTGTCCTTAAACGCAGAACAATGTCAGCTTGCTGTCAGTGTCAGATGTGTACAGATATGTGCCCCAGACATTTGCTCGGTTATCCCATTGAACCTCACCGCTTTATGCGCGGTGTGAAAAATGATGACGCAACCGATACTCAGGCATTCTTAAATACTCAGTACTGTTCGCAGTGCGGTATTTGTGAAATGGTTGCCTGCAAGCAGGGACTTAATCCCAGAACGCTTATCGGTGCGGCAAAACAGACTCTTGCGAAAAACGGTATTAAAAATACCGATAAAATAGAAGCACATCCTCTTCCGGAAAGAAAAATGAGGAGACTCACAACCTCAAGACTAAGGCACAAGCTTGATCTTGAAAAGTATAACAATCCCTCACTTCTTACAGATGAAGAGGTAAAGGTAGACCGTCTTTACATATCCCTCCGTCAGAATATTGGTGCACCGTCAGTTGCGGCAGTTTCCGAGGGTCAGATAGTAAAGGCAGGGGAGATAATTGCAAATGCTCCTGAAAACGCTCTCGGGCTTCCCGTTCATTCGCCCGTAGACGGAAAAGTTTTGAAAGTCAGCGACGATACAATAATTATAGATTCTGCAGAAAGGAAATGATACCTAAATGAATAAAGCAATAGGAATGGTCGAATACTCAACTGTTTCAACAGGTATGCAGGCTGCAGATGTGATTGTAAAGACTGCTGATGTTGAAATTATCGAGGCAAGTACCGTTTGCCCCGGTAAATATATGGTAATTTTTGCAGGTGAAATTAGTGCAGTTAAAGCTGCTGTTGATTCCTGCACAACAAAATACAGTGCAAAGCTTATTGACAGCTTCGTGCTTGGCAATCCCCATAAGGATCTGCTTCCTGCAATCTGCGGTGCAACTGAAGTCAGCAACGTTGAAGCTCTCGGCGTGTTTGAAACATACAGTGCGGCGGCGGCAGTTGTTGCAGCGGATAACACGGTTAAAACATCTATGGTACAGCTTATCGAGGTCAGACTTGCTCGCGGTATGTGCGGTAAGAGCTATGTCCTCGTTACAGGAAGTATTTCAGCCGTTACAGCGGCAATTGAAAAGGCTAAAAAGGAATGTCAGGATGGCGGAATGTATCTTGACAGCGTAGTAATTCCCAGACCCTCCGAGGATTTGTGGAAGAATATTCTCTGATAAAAGGAGCGACAGAAAATGGTAGATGAAAAATACATAAGTCAGATTGTTGAAAACATCCTCAGCGAGATGGGTGTTCAGAACAAGAAAGAAAAGAAACTCCTTGGAGTATTCGACGAAATGGGTGACGCAATCAAAGCAGCAGAAGTTGCATATAAACAGTTCAGGTCTTATACAGTTGCCCAACGCGAAAAAATGATTGAAAAAATCCGTAAGTATACCCTCGATAACGCACAGATGCTTGCAGAACTCGGTGTTAAGGAAACGGGTATGGGTAGAGTAAGTGATAAGATTATCAAGCATCAGCTTGTAGCTGAAAAGACTCCCGGTACAGAGGATCTTGATGCAAAGGTATGGACAGGTGACAGAGGCCTCACTCTCGTTGAGATGGCACCCTACGGTATCATAGGAAGTATCACTCCCTCCACAAACCCCAGCGAAACAGTAATCTGTAATTCCATGGGTATGATTGCTGCAGGTAATGCGGTTGTATTTAACCCCCATCCTGGTGCAAAGCTTACTTCAAACACAGCGGTTGACCTTGTTAACCGTGCAATCTTAGAAGCAGGCGGTCCCGAAAATCTCGTTGTTTCCGTAGCAAATCCCACAATGAAGACCTCCGACGAAATGGTTAAGTCCAAGAGTGTGAGAATGCTCGTTGCGACAGGCGGTCCCGGTGTTGTAAAGATGCTTCTTTCCTCCGGTAAAAAAGCAATTGGTGCAGGTGAGGGTAATCCTCCCGTTATCGTTGACGAAACAGCAGACATCAAAAAAGCAGGTGCAGACATTGTTGCAGGAGCAAGCTTTGACAACAATCTTCCCTGTATTGCAGAAAAGGAATGCTTTGTAGTTTCCTCTGTTGCGGATAAGCTCATTGCAAGTATGCTTGAAAACGGTGCATATCTTGTAAAGGGTAGCGATATAGATAAGCTTATAAAGGTAGCTTTAGTTGAAAAAGACGGAAAGCTCGTTATAAATAAGAAAATGGTTGGTAAGGATGCAAGCAAGTTCTTAAAGGAAATCGGTATTGAAGCTGACCCCAGACTCATTATCTGTGAAACAGATTTCAACCATCCCTTTGTACAGACAGAGCTTATGATGCCTATTCTTCCCATTGTAAGAGTAAACGATATTGACCAGGCAATCGAGTATGGTGTAAAGGCTGAGGCAGGCAGACGCCACAGTGCACATATTCATTCCAAGAATGTAGATAACCTTACAAGATTTGCCCGTGAAGTTGAAACTACCATCTTTGTTAAAAATGCACCTTCTTATGCAGGTATCGGTGCAGGCGGTGAGGGTTACACAACCTTTACAATTGCAGGTCCTACCGGTGAAGGTCTTACAGCGGCACATTCATTTACACGTGCAAGACGCTGTGTAATGGTAGACGGATTCCATATCGTATAAGGAGTAATGTACAATGAAAGCATTAGGAATGATAGAAGTATATAGCTTTACTACTGCTGTTTGTGTAGCAGACCTCTGTGCAAAAACAGCCGATGTAAAGGTAATTGCCTTTGACAGAAACCGTCCCATAAGTCCGGACGTTCCTGCACCCTTGGTAATGGAAGTAAAGATTGAGGGCGATACAAGTGCTGTTCAGTCAGCAATTGCGGCAGGTAAGGCATATGCAGAAAAAGAGGGTAAATATATAGTTTCCCACGTTATCGCTCATCCCGATGACAAGGCAGAGCCTATGGCATATCTTCTTGACATAAACCGTGATAAGTTTAATAAAAAGCTTGGCAAACGTGCTCCCGAAGCAGACCTCCAGAAGTCGTACAGCGCAATCGGTATTGTTGAGGTGCAGGGACTTGTAGCGGCAATCAGCGGACTTGACGAAATGCTCAAAGCTGCCGAGGTTCACGTAATTCACAGTGAAAAAAGACTTGGCGGACGACTTGTAACCTTTATCGTTACAGGTAATGTTGCGGCTGTAAAGGCAGCTGTGGAAGCAGGATGCACAGCTTCTAGAAAACTCGGTGATGTGTACGGATGCGAGGTCATAGCTCGCCCTCACGGTGAAATAATGAAGTTTTTTGATGTAGAAAATTGATTGGAGTAATCAATTATGGATATAAAAGAAATTGAAAACATCGTCAGAAAGACGGCAAATGAATATGCAAACACAGGCGAAGTGAAAATCGGCGTTTCTCAGCGTCACATTCATCTTTCCCGTGAGCATCTTGATATTCTTTTCGGCAAAGGCTATGAGCTTACCAAAAAGAAAACCCTTATGGGCAGAGAATATGCGGCGGAGGAGTGTGTAACACTTGTAGGTCCCTCTCTCAAGGCTATTGAGAAAGTTCGTGTTCTCGGTCCTGTACGTAAGGATACTCAGGTAGAGATTTCCAGAACAGATACGTTTATTCTCAAGGTAAGCCCTCCCGTACGTCCCTCTGGAGACATCAAGGGTAGTGAACGAATTGTAATTGTAGGACCCAAAGGCACAGTATATCTTAACGAGGGTGTTATAATTGCAAACCGTCACATTCACCTGACACCCCAGTATGCAGCACAGCACGAGATTTCTGACGGTGACTGGGTAGATGTTGTTTGTCACGGCAAGGAAAAGACAACCAAGTTCTATGATGTGCAGATAAGAGTCCGTGACGATTTCAATGTAGAAATGCACATTGATACAGATGATGCAAACAGCGCAGGTCTCAGAAATGGGGACTTCGTTACAATAATAAAGAAATAATGTGAGGAAAATGAAATGTTTGCTATTGAAAGACAGCAGCGAATCCTTGAAAAATTAAAAGAAGACGGTGCAGTTTCCGTAAGCAAGCTGAGTGCGGAGTTTTCCGTGGCAGAGGAAACTATCCGCCGTGACCTTGAAAAACTTGAAAAACAGGAAAAGCTGCTCCGTACACACGGCGGTGCAGTTCCCGTTGACGATAATAAGTACGAGCCTTCTTTAGAAAAGAGAAGAAAAATCAATGTAGAGGGTAAGGAAAAGGTTGCAGTGCTTGCGGCACAGCTTATTTCTCCCGGCGAAACGGTTTTTCTTGATGCTTCCACTACAACATACTTTATTGCACGCGAGCTTAAGAAAATGCAGAATATAACTGTTATCACAAACTCGCTTCACGCCATTGCTGAGCTTTCCCAGAACAAAGACATTAAAGTTATCGGTACAGGCGGTATGGTAGGGGAGAATGGCTCCTTTGTGGGCAGTATTGCCGAGGACAGCGTTCGTGAAAAATATGTAGCAGACAAAATCTTCTTCAGTTCAAGAGGTGTAACCGCAGATCGTGGTGTTCTTGACAGTAACGAACAGGAATGTGCTATGAAAAAATGTATGATGGCAAACTCCTGCAAAAAGATTTATGTGTGTGGTCATACAAAAATAGGCAGAATCGGATTTGCGAAGCTTGCAGAATTTGAAGAGCTTGACTACTTTGTAACTGAAACCCCTCTTGATGAAGAATGGCTTAAACGCCTTGATGAAGCAGGCGTAGAAGTAATTACTGCGGAATAAATAATTGAGCTATAAAGCAATACAGAAAAGACGGATTTAAATCTGTCTTTTCTTTTTATTTTAGTTGAAATGGAAAGAAATAAGTGATATAATATTAAAAAAGTATATTCATTTTTAAAAGGGGTAGAAAACCTATGAAAATATTGATAGTAGATGATGAAAAATTACTTGTAAAAGGAATTAAATTCAACCTCGAACAGGATGGCTACGAAACGGAAGCAGCATATGACGGGGAAGAAGCACTTAAGCTTGCCCGTGACAAGAGTATCTCTCTTATCATTCTTGACCTTATGCTTCCCAACATTGACGGACTTACCGTGTGCCAGAAAATCAGGGAATTTTCCTCTGTGCCCATAATTATGCTTACAGCAAAAACGGAGGATATGGATAAAATTCTTGGACTTGAATACGGTGCTGATGATTACCTTACAAAGCCCTTTAATATTCTTGAACTCAAGGCAAGAATAAAGGCTATTTTAAGACGTGTCACAAGCCAGAACAGTGCTGTTTCAAAGCCTACCGTTTCTGCAGGGGGGATTGAGCTTGACTACAACCTCCGCAGAGTGAAAATAGGAAACAAGGTTATTGAGCTTACAGCGAAGGAGTTTGACCTTTGCGACCTTTTTGTGACAAATCCCGGAAAGGTATACTCAAGAGAAAACCTTCTTGACATCGTGTGGGGATATGATTACCCCGGTGACATCAGAACAGTTGATGTTCACGTAAGACGTTTGAGAGAAAAAATTGAGCCCGACGCAGCGGCTCCCACATACATTCTCACCAAGTGGGGGGTAGGTTACTATTTTAAAGAAAATTAAGGAAAGTATGCAAAGTATCCGCTGGAAGCTGGTACTTACTTACTTGATAATAACAGCACTTACACTTGGTGTAATCGGTGTGTATATAACCGGCTCTATGAAGGATTATATTCTGGAGCAGAAGAAAATCAGTACACTTTCTCAGGCAAATGTTATTGCAGGCTATATATCGCAGTATCAGGACCTCAGCAACGACAGCATTAACAAGCTTCTCGCACAACAACAGCTTTCCAGCGATTGCCGTGTGCTTATGCTTGATGTGGAAGGCAGAGTTACCTACGATTCAAACAATGATACAATGAAAGGAAAGTATATGTTCCTTTCTCCCGTTCTTGATGCGATTGAGGGTAACAACAGCGTTGAACAGGGGAAAGACGGTGACAACGAGCTTATTATTTCAGCGGCAGTTCCCATAATGAAGGATAAATCTGTAACCGGTGTTATATATTATCAGGCATTGGCATCAGATGCAGCTGATTTCATAAATCAGGTCAATGTTACTATGGTAATGCTTATTATTTTTGTAAGTATTCTCATTTCTATGGTCAGCTTCATTATGTCGGGAATTATCACAAATCCTATCCGTGACATCACGGAAAAGCTTTCCAAAGCGGCAGACGAGGAAGAGGACTATGTTATCATAGAAAAAACAACCGGCGGTGAGATGGGACGGCTTATTGATTCTTTCAATAAAATGACCGCGCAGATTCAGAAGCAGGAGGAAAAGAGGCAGGAGTTTGTTTCAAATGCCTCTCACGAGCTTAAAACTCCTTTAAGCTCTATCAAGCTCATTTCTGATTCACTTCTTAATACTCCTGATGCACCGAGGGAAATGGTTGACGAGTTTCTGACTGATATGAATGTTCAGGTAGACCGTCTTACAAGAATTGTGGAGAAGCTTCTTACATTGACCCGTATGGACAGCTCCGCAAATGTTTCTAAGATGGAATTTCAGGTTGCCGACCTTACAGAGTTATGTGCAAATATAACGAAGGCACTTCGTCCCTTGGCAGAACAGAAGCATATTGAACTGGAATACAATCCCGAGCTGACCGTATACTCAAAAATAGAGCGGGACAGAATGTGGGAAGCTATTTATAATATTCTGGATAACAGCATAAAATATACCAAAGAAGACGGAAAGGTAACAATGAATCTTTCCAAGGATGAAAACAATATTATAATTGAAATCAAGGATACGGGAATAGGAATTGCTCCTGATGAGGTTTATAAAATCTTTGACAGATTCTACCGTGTTGATAAGGCAAGGGCAAGGGAAACCGGCGGTACGGGACTTGGCCTTTCCATAGCACTTACGGCAGTAGAACTTCACGGAGGAAACATTCAGGTGGAAAGTGAAGAGGGAGTGGGAAGTACTTTCCGTATAATATTCCCCATAACATTTAAATAAGAAACGGAGGGTGTTTTATGAAAAAAGTATTATCATTGATTCTGGTAATTATAATGATTGCAGGTATTATGTCAGCCTGCGGAAAAAACACCGAGAAAATAAGCGTTTATTTTAAAAATACTCAGACAAATGAACTAAGCGAAGAAAAACATTCTGTTGAGGTAGATAAGAGTGCAGG
>JAFTUL010000044.1 GCA_017466275.1 Clostridia bacterium
AAATAAGGAAACTCTGGCAAAAATGCAATCTGATTCCAAAAAAATAGGTATTGCTGATGCCTGTGAAACAATATATAATTATATTAAAGAAATGATATAAAAATCACCGAAATCCCCTATACGGCATAGTATGTTGGTGTAGGGGGTGTCGGCTTGAATAAGTACATAATTACCGGAGGCAGGAAACTCTCCGGAAGAGTGCGTGTTCACGGAGCAAAAAATGCTGTCTTGCCTATTATGGCAGCGTCCATATTGGCAGGCGACAAATGCAGAATCTATGATTGTCCTCGTCTTAGTGATGTGGAGCATACAATAAAAATTCTGGAGTGTCTTGGATGCAGGGTAGCTTTTTCAGAAAACATTCTGGAAATTGATTCTTCGGATATTTCATCTTGGGAAATTCCCGAAGAGCTGATGCGGGAAATGCGAAGCTCCATTATATTTTTAGGAGCACTTGCAGGAAAAATGGGCAGGGCAAGAATGTGTTCTCCCGGTGGGTGTGAACTTGGAAACCGCCCGATAGACCTGCATATGAAAGCACTTCGGCAACTGGGACTTTCCATAAAGGATGAAAACGGGTTTATTGAAGCCAATGCAGACAGGATGCATTCGGGTGATATTCACCTTAGTTTCCCAAGCGTAGGGGCAACGGAAAATATCATTTTGGCATCGGTTTGTCTTAATGGTGAAACAACGATTTCCAATGCAGCGAAAGAGCCTGAAATAACCGATATGTGCGAATTCCTCAACAAGATGGGGGCATGTATAGAGGGTGCGGGAACGGAATTTATCCGTATCAAGGGGGTCGCACATCTTCACAGTGCAGAGCATAAGGTAATGCCCGACAGAATTGTTGCGGCAACTCTTATGTGCAGTGCAATGACTACTAAAAGCGAGATAGAGCTTCTTAATGTAAGGAGTGCACATTTGGGTGCCATTGTATCAGTTCTTCGTGACAGCGGTGCAAAGATAGAGTTTTTTAATGACAAGATGTACATTCGCGCACCTGAAAAAATAAAAAGCGTGGATATGATAAAAACGCAGGTTTATCCGGGCTTTCCGACAGATGCACAGTCCCCCGTTATGGCTGCATTGTGTTTTGCCGAGGGAACAAGTGTGATTGTGGAAAATATTTTTGACAGCAGATATAAAATCATTCCTGAGCTTCGGAAGATGGGTGCTGATATTCTTCAGGACGGCAGAGTTGCAATCGTAAAGGGGCAGAAGCTTTGTGCATCACCTCTTAAGGCAATGGATTTGCGTGGTGGCGCGGCACTTGCGGTAGCGGCTTTGGGTGCAGACGGGGTAAGTGAATTAAGCGGTATCCACTATATTGAACGTGGATATGTGGATTTGGATAAAATGCTTGCACAATTAGGTGCAGATATAAAGAAAACAAACTGATGAAAGAAGGTGGGAGACAGTGAGAAAAATGAAAAGACGGCAGAAGAAACAATTGGCACTTTTGACGCTTATTGTTTTGGTAGCATCCATTATTTCTATTATGCTCCTGACTCCCGGTTTTGACATTGATAAAATTGAAGTCCGCGGAAATATGGCGTTAAAAGAACAAGATGTAATAAATGCCAGCGGGCTTATCAAGGGTGTAAATATTTTCAGCGTAAACCTTGGTGAAGCAAGAGATAATGTTAAATCAATGGGCTATGTTGAAAGTGTGAAAATCAAACGTGACCTCCCCTCAGGAATAATAATAACCGTAGTGGAGGAGGTTGGCGTAGCCTGTCTGACAGCGGAAAACGGATATATTATAATAACTGCCGACGGCAGATGCGTGGAGAAGAGAAGCTCGGGAAACATATCCGCCGACGGGAATAACACTGTTTCTTCAACTCCTGAGCTTCCCCAGATAACGGGCATTAAAAATGTCAAATATAAAGAGGGCAGTATCATAACTGCCGAAGATAAAAGACAGCTTGATGCTCTTTTAAGGTGCCTTAGTGAGTTTACAAAATCGGGTTATATTGACAAGATGGTAGAAATTGATGTGACGGATATAACCGATATAAAATTCTATTACAGCAGTAAAAAGCTTTGCGTTACGGTAGGCGATACGAGTAAGCTTGATTATAAGATGGAGTGCTTCGGCCCTATTTATAATTATGTAGTAGAAAAGACAAAAGCCGGTGAAATGCCCTCCGGATATGTAAATCTTGAAAGACTTACATATCGTGAAAAGGAGATTGTTACGGAAAATAAAGACACAAATCCTGAAAAAACGCAATAATTTAATAAGAATTTAAAATTTTTCTTGAAACTCAGTGCATTTAGGTGTATTATATAGTATATAATTGTATTTATTATAGCTATATTACTTATAGAGGAGGATTTCAGGTGAGAATGGAATACGCAGAAGAGCTCGGTGCAGCTCAGAAAATTAAAGTTGTCGGTGTAGGCGGCGGCGGTAACAACGCTGTAAACCGAATGGTAGAAGCAGGTATTAAGGGTGTTGAATTCATCGCTGTAAATACAGATAAGCAGGCACTTACCAAGAGCCATGCCAGCCAGAAAATTCAGATTGGCGATAAGCTTACAAAAGGTCAGGGTGCAGGCGGTAAGGCTGAAATCGGCAGAAAAGCTGCAGAAGAAAGCCGTGCAGAAATTGAGCAGGTACTTAAAGATGCAGATATGGTATTTGTAACAGCAGGTATGGGCGGCGGCACAGGTACAGGCGCAGCTCCCGTTGTTGCAGGTATTGCAAAGGAACTCGGTGTTCTTACAGTTGCTATCGTTACAAAGCCTTTCGGTTTTGAGGGTAGAAGACGTATGATTCAGGCTGAGGAGGGTGTTGAACAGCTCCGCGGCAATGTGGATACACTCGTTGTAATCCCCAACGACAGACTTCTTGATATCAGCAATAATAAGACAAGCCTTCTTGATGCGTTCAAGGATGCTGACGAAGTTCTTCGTCAGGGTGTACAGGGTATTTCCGACCTTATCGTAGGTGCAGGTCTTATCAATGTTGACTTCGCTGACGTTACAACAGTTATGAAGGATGCAGGCCTTGCTCATATGGGTATCGGTCGTGCAAGCGGTGAAAACCGTGCTGAAGAAGCTGCTAAGATGGCTATCGAAAGTGCTCTTCTCGAAACAACTATCGATGGTGCAACAGGCGTACTCATCAATGTTATTGGTGGTGCTAACCTTAACCTTCATGAAACAAATGCAGCTGCAAATCTTATCGGAGATTGCGTGGATGAGGATGCAAATGTTATCTTCGGTGCTGCAATTGATGAAAGCCTTGAAGACGATATCATCATCACAGTTATTGCAACAGGTCTTGAGGGAAAGAAAAAGGATAAGGACAACGGATTCTTCGGTGCTATCGGAGATGACGGTGACCTTGAAATTCCCGGATTTTTGGCAAAGCCCAGCTTTGACTAATATAGTTTAAGGAGAGAAAACAATGGAGTTTTTGGATAAAGTTAAAGAAATTGCTTCAGAAGTTGCTACAACCTCCAGTAAACAGAGCAAGAAGCTATATTCCATTGCAAAGCTGAATCTCGAAATAAGCGATAAACAGAAAAAGGTTAAAAACCTTTACAAGGAAATCGGCTTTGAAGCGTATAAAGCTTTCAAGAGAGACGGTCAGGTTATGGAAGCAATAAAGGAAATGCTTGAAAATATCGATTCTTATGAAGAAGAGATTGCTGTTCTTCGTAAGAAAATTGACGATATAAAAAATACCGAAGAGGTTGGCGTTGAGGATGTTCCTGCGGAAGATACCGAGGCAATTGATGCAGATGTTTATGACGGACAGAGCGAGTACGACGAATCTGAAACAGAACCTATCGACTAAAATAATAAGAAAGAGGTGTGTATCTTGTGATACACACCTCTTATTTCATGCAAATAAATTCATGAAAATCGGGGCTATAATTACTGTCATAATGCCGGCAACTGCAATGGAAAGACCGCTTATTGCACCCTCAGTTTGCCCCATTTGCAAAGCCTTTGCTGTGCCACCTGCGTGGGAGGATGTTCCGATTGCCGTACCAACGGCAACGGGGTCTGTTATCTTAAATTTACTGCATACCCACTCTGCAAGCATATTGCCTACAACCCCCGTAATTATAATTGTAATTGCTGTTAATGCCGTAATTCCGCCAAGTTCTTCGGCAAAACCTACGCCGATAGCTGTTGTTACAGATTTGGGCAGGAATGTGGCAAGTGCTGTGCTATCAAGGTTAAAAATGAAAACCACAGCTACTACGCATAATGCCGAGGTAATAACTCCGGAAAAAATGCCTGCCAGTATTGCCAGAGCATTCTTTCTGAGTACACTCAGCTTTTCATAAAGGGGGACCGCAAGGCATACCGTCGCAGGTGTAAGAAGATAGCCTATGATTTTTGTTCCTTCTTCATATTCCTCGTACTTTATGTTTCCTGCAACAAGCATTATTACAATAAATACAATTGTGAGAAGGAGCGGATTAGACCACGCTTTTTTTGTTTTTTTCTGAATTACAGATGTAAGTTCATAAAAGGCAAGTGTTATAAATGTGTAGAAAAAAGCTGATTCAGTGAACATTTTTTTCTTTCCCCTTTCTCCTGATGTTGATTAACAACTGTGTCACAAGCCCCGTTACAGCCATAACAATAACTGTCACAACGGTCATCATTATTACAGTAGGGATTAAGATAGGCTTTATAATTCCCCACTCTCTAACCACACCTGCTGCCGCAGGAATAAACATCAGCGGCATAACATCAAGGAGAAATTGGCTTGTTTCCTTAACGGAGCTTACTTTCAACACTCCCGTACACAGGAGGATAAGCATTAATGCAAGACCGTATATGCTTGCGGGTATGGGGAGGGGGAGGACGTAGTTTAAAACCTCGCCCACAAAGGTAATTCCCAATATAATTAAAAGTTGTCTTAAATATTTCATAGATTAACCCTCTTAAAGCTTCATAGTGAGAGAAATTCTCTTCTTTTCCTTGTCTACATCAAGAATTTTCACCTTTACAATATCCCCTACGCTAAGTACATCGGTGGGATGCTTTATAAATTTATCGGAAATCTGAGATATGTGAACGAGTCCGTCCTGATGAACACCAATATCCACAAACGCACCGAAGTCAATAACATTTCTCACTGTGCCGTCAAGAATCATTCCCGTAGTAAGCTCCTCAAGGGACATACATCCGCTCCTAAGGAGTGGCTTGGGAAGTTCATCACGCATATCTCTGCCCGGCTTTGCAAGGGTGTCACAGATGTCACGGAGAGTGAACATACCAATATCAAACTGCTTGCAGATTGCTTCTGCAATATCCTTTGTCACACGGGTTAATATGTCGGGGAAGCTACTCTTTTTAATTTCCTCTTTCGTATAACCGCACTTTTCAATAAGTGCCCTTGCCGCATCATAGCTTTCGGGATGAACGGAGGTGTTGTCCAGAAATTCCTTTCCGTCGGGAATACGCATAAATCCTGCACACTGTACAAACGCTTTTTCACCAAGCTTGCTTACCTTTAAAAGCTCACGTCTTTTGGTGAATGAGCCGTTTTCCTCACGGTAGGCAACAATATTTTTTGCTACGGCAGAGGAAATACCCGAAATATAGCTGAGAAGAGATGCAGATGCCGTGTTAAGGTCAACGCCTACATTATTTACGCAGTCCTCAACAACACCACCGAGTGCACCAGACAGCTTCTTCTGATTGCAGTCGTGCTGATACTGACCGACACCAATTGAACGGGGGTCAATCTTAACAAGCTCGGCAAGGGGGTCCTGAAGCCTTCTTGCAATTGAAACCGCACTACGGAGAGATACGTCGTAGTCGGGAAATTCCTTAGCACCAAGCTCACTTGCGCTGTAAACGGATGCGCCTGCCTCGGAAACTACCATATATTTTACGGGACGGTCAAGCTCGCCTATAAGGGAGGCAATGAATTTTTCGCTTTCACCCGTTGCTGTACCGTTACCAATAGAAATAAGGGAAACGGAGTTTCTTTCAATCATTCCCCTGACCTGCTTCTTTGCCTTTTCCAAATCGTGATGCTCAAGGGTGAAATAACCAACACCTGTTTCAAGGACCTTACCGGTAGAGTCAACAACTGCAAGCTTACAGCCTGTCCTGTATCCGGGGTCAACACCTAGTACAATGTGTCCCTTAACAGGGGGAGTCATAAGAAGATTCTTGAGGTTTACGCTAAAAAGGGAAATCGCACCGTTTTGTGCCCTTTCAGTAAGGTCGGAACGGATTTCATTTTCAATTGACGGTGCAATAAGACGCTTGTAGCTGTCCTCGATTGCTTCTTTCACAAGGTCCGAAAGCTGTGTGCCGTCTTTTGTAATAAGCTCCTTAAAAAGGTAGCTTGTGATAATTTCACTGTCTACATCTATTTTTACGCTTAAAATATCTTCCTTTTCACCGCGGTCCATTGCAAGGATTCTGTGGTCAGCAACTGCCTTTACAGGCTCGGAAAATTCGTAATACATCTGATATACGCTGTTTTCTCCCTTGCCCTGCTTACTTGCAATTACACCATTCATATAGGTCAGTCGGCGAATGTTTTTCCTGTAATCGGCATTGTCGGAAACATCTTCTGCGATGATGTCCTTTGCACCGTTTATTGCATCCTCTACGGAAGAAACGCCCTTTTCCTCGTCTATGTATTTAGACGCTTCTTCAAAAATATCTCCTGCAAATTCCTGTTCTATAATAAGCTGGGAAAGAGGCTCAAGTCCCTTTTCACGGGCAACACTTGCACGTGTTTTTCTCTTGGGACGGTAAGGACGGTAAATATCCTCAAGCTCGGTAAGGGTTTTAGCGTTTTCTACTGCTGCAGTAATTTCGTCGGTCAGCTTGCCCTGCTCGTCAATCAGCCTTATAACCTCGGCTTTTCTTTCCTCAATAGCACGAAGTGCCGCTAATCTTTCGGAAATGCTTCTTATAAGCTGGTCATCCATATTGCCTGTAAGCTCCTTACGGTAACGGGCAATAAAGGGAATCGTGTTTCCCTCGTCTAAAAGATTTATTACATTTTGTGTTTTTGCTTCGTCGGTTTTAAGTTCCAGACAGAGCTGCTTTAAAATATCCATTATATTGCTCCCATCTTAAATATTGCACCGATTACCCCTGAGATAATTATATAGAATATCGGGTGCAGTTTGATTTTATTGGTGCATATCAAAAGCACCGCAAAAAGCATAAGTGCCTTTATATCAATCATCCTAAATATATTGTTGCTGTTTTTTGTAAAAACACCGCTTTTTATCATCATAACTGCCGCAGTTGCAATCATACCTGTTACGGCAGGGCGGATGGAGTAAAAGCACCTTTCTACAAGCTTGTTTTCCTTAAACGCCTTGAGTATTCTGGCAACAATAAGAATAATTATAACTGACGGCAGGACAAGTCCCAAGGTAGCAATAAATCCGCCAAGTAAAGCACCCCAGATACCGTACTTATCCATACCAACGGTGTAGCCTACATATGTTGCCATATTTACACCGATGGGACCGGGAGTAGATTCACCCACGGCAATCATATTGCCGAGAGTTTCGTTTGTAAACCAACCCCATTTTTCGCCCATTGCAGTAAGGAAAGGAATTGTTGCAAGACCACCGCCAATTGAGAAAAGCCCTGTCTTGAAAAATTCAATGAAAAGCCAGAGAAAAATCATGCTTTATTTCCCCCTCTCTTCATTGTAACAAGTCCCACAAGTGCCGCAGCCAATACCACAAATACAGGTGACAAATCGGGGAATATTATTGATACTGCAAAGGATAAAACCGCCAGAGTGGCGCAGAGGACATCCTTTACAGATTTTTTACCCATTGTTATGACTGCATTGACAATGAGGACAGCAACAGCAACACGGATTCCGCCGAAAATGTGCTGTACAATCTCATATTCCATAAAATTTTGCAGTACAGAGGCAATTGCAGTAATTATGATAAGTGACGGAAGCACAACGCCAAAAGTTGCCGCAACAGCTCCCAAAATTCCTTTCTGCTTATAACCGATAAAGGTTGCCGTATTTACGGCAATAACACCGGGGGTGCATTGTGCTACGGCGTAGTAGTCAAGCACTTCCTCGTCGGTTGCCCATTTTTTATTGTCAACCACTTCTCTCTGAATAAGGGAGAGCATTGCGTACCCCCCGCCAAAGGTGAATGCACCTATTCTGAAAAAAGCGGAAAAAAGTTCCCACAGTTTTTTCAAATCAATCGCTCCTTAGTTGTTATCGAGCACTGTATAAAGTGATGCCGCATCATTTTTGAGAGTGTGTTCCTTAATATCCTCAATGCGTACCTTAATAAGTCTTTCACCGAATCTGATTTCCACAATATCACCGCATTTAATCTCGGCACTTGCTTTGCATACCTTTCCGTTAATACTTACTCTGCCTGCATCACAAGCTTCGTTTGCTACGGTACGGCGTTTTATTATTCTGGAAACCTTTAAAAATTTATCTATTCTCATAGTAAATACCTCAGTTATTAAAGAATACGTGGAATGCTTTATATGCCATATATACGTCAAGCTTGGAAGCGACCTCAAAAGGTGCGTGCATGCTTAAAATCGGAACACCGCAGTCAACGGTTTCAACGCCAAGGTTTGCAACATACTGTGCAATAGTACCGCCACCGCCTGCATCAACCTTGCCAAGCTCGGAAACGTGCCACAGAACACCGCTTTGGTTAAAGAGTGTACGGATTTTACCCATAAGCTCCGCGGAAGCATCGGAAGAACCGCTTTTACCTCTTGCTCCAGTGTATTTTGAAATAGCAACGCCATAGTTGAGCTTTCCCGAGTTCCGCTTTTCGTAAGGGGATGGGAAGTTGGGGTCAAATGCCGCATTTACATCAGCACTTAAGCAGAAGCTTCTGTCAAGACAGCGGAGAAGGTTAAGCTCAGTTGCACTTTCGCCTGTCTTATCCATTATTTCAAGAAGCACAAGCTTCATAAAATCGCTCTTGGCACCTGTATTACCCATACTGCCGACTTCTTCCTTATCTGTAAGAATACAAACTGCAGTTTTGTCGCAAGCCTCGGTAGTGAGAATTGCCATAAGTGAGGGGTATGCACACACTCTGTCGTCGTGAGCGTAGGAGCCGATAAGGCTTCTGTCAAAGCCTACATCCTTTGCATTTGCAGCAGGAACTATCTGAAGCTCTGCACTTAAGAAATCTTCCTCGCATATGCCATATTTTTCGTTGAGGATTGCAAGGATATTTTCCTTTACGGCTTCCTTTTCTTCGTCAGGAGAGGGCATTGCACCGATGAGGATGTTAAGCTGTTCACCCTCAATAATTTCAGAAGCGGATTTTTTCATCTGCTCCCCGGCAAGGTGGGGAAGCAGGTCAGTAATAACAAATGTCACATCATCATTTTCATCACCAATGCGGATGTTCACGGTTTCACCGTCTTTTGTAATAACTACACCGTGAAGTGCAAGGGGAATTGCACTCCATTGATATTTTTTGATACCGCCGTAGTAATGGGTTTTAAGGAAAGCCATTTCACCATCCTCGTAAAGAGGATTGGGCTTGAGGTCAAGACGGGGTGCATCAATGTGTGCACCCACAATGTTAACACCATTTGTAAGCTGTTCGCTTCCGATAACGGCAAGCATAACACTGCGGAGCTTGTTTACAGCGTAAACCTTGTCACCCTCTTTGAGTGTGTCAAAGGATTCGAGGGGCTTAAATCCACATTCCTCCGCAAGGCGTACAGCTTCACTGACAGACTCTCTTTCCGTCTTGCACTGTGTTAAAAAGTCCTTGTATCCCTCGGAGAATTTAAAAACTATTTCCTTGTCAATATCTTTTGTCCAACCGTTTTTAAGCTCGTATTTCATAATAATCTTCCTTTCTTTTAATAGAAACGGTATTCTGCAACTATCGTTTCAAGTGCCGCCCAACCGCCTAGAAGTCCATTTTTTGTTTTCATATCACATTCCTGACAAAGTGAAATCAGGGTCTCAATATTTTCTATTTTTAATTTTTCAGCTTTTTGTGTGCATTTTTCTGCAGGAAAACCGCCGCCAAGCTTAGAAACAGTATCACGGTGACTCATTCCGTCCAGAAGATACAGCTTTGCCCTGTATATGGTGATAAGCTGATTGGAAAGAAGTGTCAGTATAGACACCGGTTCCTGCTTAAGCGACCTGAGCGTGTAGAGGAGATTGTAGCAAATCTCCCTCCTGCCATCGAAAATTGCATCAATAAGTGCATATACATTTTCGGAAGCGGGCTTTATTATAACCTTGTCAATGTCCTCTTTTGTAATCTGCGTTTCTTTTGAAAATGCAATAATTTTCTCAAACTCCGTCTTTATTGTACGCATATCTCGTTCAAGGGAATTTATGAGATATGAGGCACATTTCATATCAATGCTTTTTCCGCTTGATGCTGCAATTTTGTTTATCCAACTACGTAGGGCGCCCTCGGTACGAAGAGGGAATTCAACAACTACCGCACCGCCTTTTTCGGCAGCTTTTCTGACGGTGTTTTGTTTCTTTCCCTTTTCCGGTTGCTTTTCCCATATTACAACACAGTTGTATGGGGCAACGTTGGAAAGAATATTTTCCCACTCAGCCTTGTTTTTTATATTCCCCTCAAAAAGACCGCACTTGCGGAAAACAATCAATTTTCGCTCGCTCATCACCGGCAGAGTTTCCATAAAATCCCCTGCTTCATTAACGGGAGGAAGCTCCGTATGGCTCTGGTAATTCATCATCTCAGACCATTCTTCGATAAGAGCTTTTTTAAGCTCCCCGATACAGAAGTCAATGAGGTATTCCTCCGGCCCTTCAAAGATGTAGAGAGGGGCTATTTTCCGTTCTTTAATTGCACTGCGAAGTTCTTCGTAATACATAATTTATTCCCTCGGACAATACATAAAAATTCATTATATAGTTTACCATATTTTCGGTAAAAATTCAATAAAAAAGTGGGAAGATTTATCGAAAAGGTTGATTTTCGGCAATGTCAATTATATACTTAGAGTAGGAGGTGAACTTTATGCGAAAAGAAGAACTCATCGGAAACGCAATGGCGGCTATGAAAAACGCATATTCGCCCTATTCAGAATTTTGTGTAGGTGCCGCACTTCTTACTAAAAAAGGTAAAGTTTACACGGGATGTAATATAGAAAATTCATCATACTCGGCAACAAACTGTGCTGAGAGAACGGCGTTTTTCTCTGCCGTAAAAAACGGGGAAAGACAGTTTTCGGCAATTGCCATTGTAGGCGGAAAAAAGGGACGTGTTGAAAATTACTGTTCTCCCTGCGGAGTTTGCCGTCAGGTAATGAGTGAGTTTTGTGACAAGAATTTTAAAATATATCTCTACAACGGTGTGGAAATTAAAACATATACATTGGGCGAGCTACTGCCTGATGCATTTTCTCTTGCTTGAGGTGTGGTATGTACGGAATTATAAGAAAAAAGCGTGACGGGCATGAGCTGTCACGGGAAGAAATAACAAGATTTGTAAACGAATATACAATGGGAAAAATCCCCGACTATCAGGCATCTGCACTGCTTATGGCAATATGTATTAACGGAATGACCTCTCGCGAAACAAGCTTCCTGACAATGGCAATGGCGAAGTCCGGTGACCAAGTGGATTTGAGTGAGCTTGGGAAACTGTCAGCAGATAAGCACAGCACAGGAGGAGTAGGGGACAAAACCTCACTGATAGTCCTGCCCATTGCCGCAATGCTGGGGTGTAAGGTTGCAAAAATGTCGGGACGCGGACTTGGGCATACCGGCGGAACGGTTGATAAATTAGAATCAGTTTCAGGCTATGAAACGGCAATATCTCCCGATAAACTTATTGAGCAAACAAAGAAAGTTGGGATTGCCCTTGCATCTCAAAGCGGAAACCTCGTTCCTGCCGACAAGAAAATATACGCTCTCCGCGATGTTACGGGAACTGTTGAAAGCATCCCCCTTATAGCATCGAGTATTATGAGCAAAAAAATTGCCTCCGGGGCACAGAATATTGTTCTTGATGTAAAGGTCGGCAGCGGTGCTTTTATGAAGAGTATTGACGGAGCACGTGCATTGGCAAATACTATGGTAGACATTGGAAAAGCCTCCGGCAGAAATGTGCGTGCCATCCTCACCAATATGGATGTTCCGCTTGGTAACGCGGTTGGGAACTCTCTTGAGGTTATTGAAGCTATTGAAATTCTCAAGGGTAATGGTGACAGAAACCTACTTGATATTTGCTGCAACCTTGCATCTCATATGGCATCAATGGCAACGGGAATTGATGAGGAAAAGGCTCTTACGAAAGCCTACGAATCAGTAGAAAACGGCACAGCTCTGGGAAAATTTAAAGAATGGATAGTTGCACAGGGCGGTGACGGAAGAGTTGTTGACGACTATTCGCTCTTTGGAACAGCCTCGGTTGAGTATGAGATAAAAGCGGAAAAAGACGGCTTTATCTCAAAAATGGATGCAGAAAAAATAGGAAGCATCTGTGTTAATTTAGGCGGTGGCAGAAAAACCAAAGACGACAAAATTGACCATACTGCAGGAATTATCCTCATTAAGAAAACAGGGGATATGGTAGAAAAAGGTGAAGTAATAGCAAAGCTTTATACAAATAAGGAAAACGCAATCCCTACTGCGGAAAAGGACTTCCTCAGTGCAATAGAAATAACAGGCAGAAAACCTGCCAAGCAGAAATTAATATATGAAGTGGTTAGGTAGGGTTCAACTCCCTTTCAATAATAAAAAAGGAACAACACTTCTTACGAAGAGTCGTTCCTTCTTTTTGGTGCCGATGGCGGGAGTCGAACCCGCACGGTGTTGCCACCGACGGATTTTGAGTCCGTTACGTCTGCCAATTCCATCACATCGGCTTAACGGATATGATTATACTACAAAGAATTTAAAAAATCAATACTTTTATTAAAAAAATCGGTTGCCGTATTTATTTTACAGCAACCGATTTTTCTTATTCCAAGAAGTCCTTGAGCTTTTTGCTTCTGCTGGGGTGTCTTAATTTTCTGAGTGCCTTTGCCTCAATCTGACGGATACGCTCTCTTGTTACGTCGAACACGCCGCCAACTTCTTCAAGAGTTCTTGCTCTGCCGTCCTCTAAACCAAAACGGAGACGGAGTACCTTTTCCTCGCGTGGAGTAAGGGTGTTAAGCACGTCCATAAGTTGTTCCTTAAGGAGCATAAATGATGCGGCTTCGCTGGGTGCAGGAGCATCGTCATCAGGAATGAAATCACCAAGATGGCTGTCCTCTTCTTCACCGATAGGTGTTTCGAGGGAAACTGGCTCCTGAGCAATCTTCATAATTTCACGAACTTTTTCAAGGCTCATTCCCATTTCCTTTGCAATTTCTTCGGGAGATGGCTCTCTGCCCAATTCCTGAAGAAGCTGACGGGAAACACGGATAAGCTTATTAATGGTTTCAACCATATGAACGGGGATACGGATTGTCCTTGCCTGATCAGCAATTGCACGGGTAATAGCCTGTCTTATCCACCATGTTGCATAGGTACTGAATTTGTAACCCTTTGTATAGTCAAATTTTTCAACCGCCTTGATAAGACCAAGGTTGCCCTCCTGAATAAGGTCAAGGAACAACATTCCGCGGCCCACATAACGCTTTGCAATACTTACAACAAGACGGAGATTTGCTTCGGTAAGTTTTTTCTTAGCAGTCTCGTCGCCCTCGCTCATAAGTCTTGCATACTCAATCTCTTCATCGGGGGATAGAAGCGGAACCTTACCGATTTCTTTAAGGTACATTCTTACGTGGTCGTCAACATTGATTCCCTCGGGAACAGAAAGGTCCTCAAGGTCTTCTTCGGAAATTTCAATTTTTTTCATTTCCTGCTCAATGTCAGTTCCCACGATTTCAATACCTATATCTTCAATATTATCGTGAATTTTTTCGATTTCGTCAGCATCTAACTCAAGCTCGGCGAGAGTATCTTCAATCTCCTGCTCGGTAAGCATACCTTTCTGCTTACCCTTTTCAATAAGCTCTTTTACTGATGCCATGCTTTTTTTTGTTTCTGTTTCGCTCATATTACCATTCCCTTTCAATAATACTCTCATCCGTTTTGTTTTCTTGATTTCAGTAGCTCGCTTATAAGCTGGAGATTGCCCTCAGCCTGAGCCTTCTGCAATTTTTCGTTAAATATCTCATTTTCAATCGCTTGCGCAAAATCCTGCGCGGCACGGATTGTATCAGATACATTCTGCACACTCATGAGTACTGTGGAAATTTCCCTCTCATGTCCGGGCATTGCCCCCATCAGATATTCCTGGCACGTTCCCTGCTTTTCTTCCTTATAATATGTACAAATGTGATTGAAAATCTGCCTGTGAATTTCTTCCGAAAAACTGTCCTCTCCAAACTTGTCCGCAAATTGTGTGTAAACCTTGGAACTTTCGGAGAGCATTGCCAAAAAGCCTGCTTCTGCCACCTGACGGCGTTTGTTTTGCTTTCTGACTTCTGTTCCGACACCCACAGCCTTTCTGAGGTCTGCCGAAACTTCCTTGCGGACATTTTTGGCATTGGTTTTCCTGATTTCGCTGTTTATGGCATCGGGGCTGATTCCCGTCTTTGCCGACAGCCTCGTAACATATACTTCACGTTCAACGGCATTTGATATGCCTGAAAATAGCTTCGATGCCTTTCCGAGCATTTCGATTTTTTGTGCTGTGTCGTTAAGGTCGATTCCCCTAAGAAGCATATCCATCCGGTGTTCCGTAAGGGTCTTTGCTTTCTTAATCAGGGTTTCAAATGCCTCTGCTCCGTACTTTTTAATGAAATCATCGGGGTCTTTCACATCAGGCATTTCAATAACCTTAAGGGGTGTTTCAAATTCTTTGAAAATTTCCGCCGCTCTTTCAAGTGCCTTCTGTCCTGCTCCGTCACTGTCAAAGCACAAGTATACGGGGCTTTTTGACAGAAGCTTCGCCTGGTCACGGGTAAATGCCGTACCGCAGGCGGCAACCGCCGCGTTTATTCCTGCCTGATGGAGGGAGATAACGTCCATATTACCCTCGACAAGTATATAATAACCGCGTGTGCTTTTTTTAGCCAAATTTAAGCCATAAAGATTTTTTCCCTTGTCGAAAACCATACTTTCGGGGGAGTTCATATATTTTGCGGCATCGCCGGAAAGTATTCGTCCGGTAAAGCCTGTAATGTTTCCGCGTACATCAAATATAGGAAACATTACCCTCTCACGGAATCTGTCGTAGACGTGGCCTTTGTCATTCATAATGCAGAGTCCCGCATCTACCAGAAGTGAACGGTCATAGCCTTTATCACGAAGGTTTTTTAATAGCCCGTCCCATCCGCCGGGTGCCCAGCCGAGTCCGAAAGCGGCAATTGTCTTTCCGTCAAGCTGTCTTTTGGTGAGGTATTCCTGTGCAACTTTTCCCTCGGGGGATAAAAGACACTCTCTGAAATAGCGTGCCGCATCTTTATTCATTTCATACATTTTATGTTTGCGTTTATATTTTTCCTCGTCACGGCTGCCGTCATTCTCAGGAAGCCTGATTCCTGCGCGGTCTGCTAAAAAACGAAGTGCATCAGGAAAATCAAGTCCCTCTGCGTTCATAATAAATTGAATAACTCCGCCACCGGCACCGCAACCGAAACAATGGTACAGCTGCTTGTCCGCACTTACGTGAAAAGAGGGTGTCTTTTCTCTGTGAAAGGGACAGCAACCCATAAGGGAACTTCCCGTTCTTTTCAGCCTGACATAACCCGAAACAATATCCACAATGTCATTTGCCTGCAAAACCTCGCTGACAATTTCGTCGGAATAATAAGCTGCCATTTTAAAACCTCTTAAAAATTTTTCCTTTATATCTACTTTTCGACATCGGGGGAGAAAATCCTTTTTTATAATCAAAAAAATTTGCAAAACAATAAAAATTTTTTCAAAAAACACTTTACAAACAAACTTTTGTGTGCTATACTATCACTTGCTTAAGCGAAAGTTTAATAATTTGCGGGAGTGGCTCAGTGGTAGAGCGTCACCTTGCCAAGGTGAACGTCGCGAGTTCGAATCTCGTCTTCCGTTCCAACAAACACACACACTCATAGAGTGTGTGTGTTTGTTTTTATACATTAGGAAAAGGATGAAAGAAAGTAGTGCAGAACGGACGAACTGAACCCGCAGGGGTTACCCGAAGGCGTACGATTGTACGTCGAGAGGTGAAGTTCGTTCGTAGTAAAAAAGGAATCCGCATAAGCGGATTCCCACATAAAACATTAAAAATAATGATGTAGCGAATTGAAATAAAAACAATTATAAAATAAATTTTTGCGTTTTACGTTCGGCGCTGCTTTATTTCATCCGTCTTATTTCTTATACATAGGACCAAAGTTTTGACACGCTCTGTAATCTGCGCCTTCCTTGTCCATGCCGAATGCATTCCATACTGCCGGACGGAAAATGTCTTCCTCGGGTACGTTGTGCATAGCTACGGGGATTCTCAGCATAGAACACATTGTAATGAGGTCTGCACCAATATGTCCGTAAGAAATTGCACCGTGGTTAGCACCCCAGTTATTCATTACGCTGTATGCATCCTTGAAAGGACCTTCCTTGCCGTCACATCTGGGAGCAAACCATGTGCAGGGCCAGGTGTAATCAGTTCTCTTCCAGAGTGTATCTGTAACCTCATCGGGAAGTGCTACTGTCCAGCCCTCTGCAATCTGAAGCATCGGACCAAGGCCATCAACAAGATTAAGTCTTATCATAGTAACGGGCATTTCTGCCTTTGTAACAAATCTGGAGGAATAACCGCCGCCGCGGAAGTAACCGAGGTCAGCCGCATTCCAGGTTGTAGCTTTCATAATAGCATCCTGGTCGGCTTCTGTAACGTTCCACCATTCTTTCATTGTTCCGTTACCGTTTTCATCAAGAGCTTCCGCGTTTGCGTCAAGACAAGCCGCACCGGAGTTGATAAGGTGGATAAAACCGTCTGATTCCTTTGCTTTACCCTCGATATCATAACCTGTTACTCTCTTTACAGCATCACCGCTCCAGTATGTACGAACATCAGCAAAAATCTGTGCCTTGTTGGTAAGGAGCTTCATAAAGAGCATTCCCATACCGTTTAATACGTCATTCTCTGTTGCAAGGATATAGGGCTCTCTTGCACCGTTACAGTCAAATGATGTGTTGAGCATAGCATCGGGGAAGTCACAGTTGGGGTAGAAGTCTGTCCACTGACGCTGTCCCTGGAAACCTGCGGCAATAGCATTGTGACCTACCATTTCTTCCTCACAACCCTCGGGAAGATTGGGATTTCCATTCATAAGGTCCTTGATAATGCACATCATCTTAACAACAAATTCAAATTCTTCGTTCTTCTTTTCTTCGCTTCTCTGCATATTTTCAGGGTTTTTGTCAAAGCCCATAATGCACTTTTCCTTAGCCCATTTGAGAGCTTTCTGGAATTCAGCTTCGTCATAAACACCCTCGCTCATACGACGGATAACTTCAACCTCGTCAACGGATTCAACTCTCATACCGAAGTATTCTTCCATAAATTTGGAATCAATAATAGAGCCGCCGATACCCATACAGATTGAGCCAATCTGAAGATATGACTTGCCTCTCATTGTAGCAACTGCCACAGCCGCACGAGCGAAGCGGAGAAGCTTTTCCCTTACATCTTCGGGAATGGATGTGTCGTCCATATCCTGAACCTCGTGTCCGTAAATACCGAATGCGGGAAGTCCTTTCTGTGCGTGGGTTGCAAGAACAGATGCAAGGTAAACTGCACCCGGTCTTTCAGTACCGTTGAAACCCCATACACCCTTGATGGTGTTTCTGTCCATATCCATTGTTTCACTGCCGTAGCACCAACAGGGAGTAACGGTAAGGGTGATATCAACACCTGCTTTTCTGAATTGCTCTGCACAAGCGGCACTTTCTGCCACTCTGCCGATAGTTGTATCGGAAATAACAACCTTTACGGGTTCGCCGTTTGAATATCTGAGGTTTTCTTCAAACAGCTTTGCAGCTGCCTTTGCCATATTCATAGTCTGTACTTCAAGAGATTCTCTTACCTTGAGAGGTCCTCTTCTTCCGTCGATTGTGGGACGGATACCGATTACGGGGTAATCGCCTACAAGTCTTGATTTTGCCATTTTCATTTTCCTCCTTATAAAAAATGTATCTAATATAATTATAATATTGCAATTATGCAAAAACTTGTGATATAATACTTAAAAAGTATAAAAATTCTAATATAAAGGCGGAAATAACTATGAGAATATCTCCGTATCTTGAACGTAATGAAAGAGGCACTCCAGATTTCCCTTTGGAGCTTTACATAGTAAATGAAAATCACCCCCGTTACAATATGCAGTTTCATTGGCATGGTGACATTGAAATCATCCGTGTTACAAAGGGCAAACTGAACCTTACACTAAATGACACACATTACACACTTGTGGAAACAGAGGCAATTCTGATTCCCGGGGGGATAGTCCACGGTGCCATACCCGAGGAGTGCGAATATGAGTGTCTCAGGTTTTCGAAGGGGATTCTTTATGCGACGGGAGAGATAAAGAAAATAATAAAGACAAGGCTTCTTCATCCTGTCAGAATTTCGGAGAGGGATGCGATAGAAAAACTTTTTTTCCTGATGCGTGAGGAAAATCCGAATCAGCTTACATTGATGTCCTGCCTTTATCTTATTATAAATGAAGTTGTGGAAAAACAGCAGGAAACAAAAATCATATCGGAGGAGAAAATAGAAAGAGTAAAGCCTGCTATAATATATATAGAAGACAATTTCCAAAGCTGTATAACCGTTTCGCATCTTGCAAAGGAATGTCTTATGAGCAATAATTACTTCATTAAGTATTTTAAGGAGGTAACAAATCAGACTCCCGTGGAATTTCTGAACAGGTACCGTATTGAAGCTGCCTGTGAAATGCTGCTGTCAGGGCATAGCGTAACGGAAACGGCGTTTTCCTGCGGGTTTAATGACCTTAGTTATTTCATACACGTTTTCAAAACTCATACGGGAATTTCTCCAAAAAAATATGTTGTAAATTCATCTCAGATGATGTATAATAAGTAGCAAGGAGGTGTTTTTCATGGCTAAAGTAACAAAAGACACTATTATTCTTGATGTTCTTATGATGGATAAGGGTACAGCACCTTTCTTCCTTGAAATCGGTATGCACTGTCTTGGCTGTCCTTCTGCAAGCGGCGAATCAATCGCTGAAGCTTGTGCAGTACACGGTGCTGATGCAGACGCACTTGTGGCAAAGCTTAATGAATATCTTGAAAATAAATAAGTGAAAATGGGATGTAAAAAAGTCCAGAATGCAAAAAGGCAATAATAATATGGAGTGTAGACAGTTTATAATCGTCAAATTATGTTAAATTGGTTGAAAAATTGCATTTTATGCAATTTTTCTTTTTAAAGAAGCCTTTTTGCTACGAACAAACTTCGCCTCTCGGTCGTCGTAACTGTCGCTATTGTCGTATTTGCTTTGCAAATATCGACGTTATCGCTTGGTTACTCCTCTCCCCTTAAAGTCTTACGACTTTCGGGGACCCCGAAAAGCAGACTATGCTTTTTGGGGAAAGGAAAAACAATGCCATGAGCTTCGATTTTGCGAGTTAGCAAAACTGAAGCGAAGTCTGCTTTGTTTTGACGCTGTACGCCTTCGGGTAACCTGACAAAGCCATAATATAGGCTTTGTCAGCTCAGTTTGTCCGTTCTGAAGCATTTTTACACCCATTTCTTATAACAGTACGTGGCAGAGAAAATACGGCAGAAATATTTTATAAAAAAGTGTTGACAAACCTGAAAGGAACTGTTATAATAACCAAGCAATGAAGTAGAAGTTACCGCTTCTCACCGTGCAGGATTACTTGGTACGGTTAATATAAACAAGGCTTTTTTATGCTTGTATTATGTAGCGGTAGGTTCTCCTGCCGCTTTTTTGCGGCGTAAATCAAATCTTTTGGAGGTGTTTTCCATTAGCAAGGAAATGATGATTAACGAGGATATCAGAGCGGCAGAGGTTCGCGTAATAGACAATGACGGCAGTCAGCTGGGCATTATGTCTTCTAATGATGCGATGGAGGCTGCAAACAAGAGAAATCTTGATTTGGTTATGATTTCTCCCAACGCAAATCCCCCCGTATGTAAAATCATGGACTACGGTAAGTACCGTTTTGAGCTTGCTAAAAAGGAAAAGGAGAATCGCAAGAATCAGAAGGTTGTAAACCTTAAAGAAGTGCGTCTTTCTCCGTCTATTGACAATCACGATTTCGAAACCAAGCTTAAAAATGCCTGCAAATTCTTAAAATCAGGCGACAAGGTAAAGGTTTCCGTGCGTTTCAGGGGTCGTGAAATTCATCACGCTTCAATCGGTGAAGAAATCCTTGACCGCTTTGTAAAGGGTGCTGAGGAGTTCGGCACAGTAGATAAAAAGCCAAAGCTTGAGGGTAAGAACATGGCGATTACAATTTCGCCCAAGAACTGATTATCGAACTACCAGAAAGGCAGTTTAGATATATACAATTGAGAGGAGAGATATTATGCCTAAAATAAAGACACACAGAGCCGAAGCAAAGCGCTTCAGTCTTACAAAATCAGGTAAGGTAAAGAGAGCAAAAGCTTTCAAGAGTCACATTCTCACTAAGAAGGATACAAAGAGAAAGAGAAGACTCAGAAAGGGCGCTCTTGCAGACGTAACAAACGCAAAAGTTATTAAGAAGCTTATACCTTACAAATAAGAAGTAGGAGGACTAAAAGATGGCTAGAGTAAAGGGTGCACTCAGCACCAGAAAAAGACATAAAAAGATTTTAAAGCTTGCAAAAGGCTACAGAGGAGCTAAATCCAAGCTTTACAGAATTGCTAACCAGGCGGTTATGAAGTCTCTTTCATACGCTTACGTTGGCAGAAAGCTTAAAAAGAGAGATTTCCGTTCTCTCTGGATTACAAGAATCAGCGCAGCTTGTAAGATGAACGATATTAACTATTCCCGTTTCATGAACGGTCTTAAGAAGGCTAATATTGAAATCAACAGAAAGATGCTTTCTGAAATCGCAATCAGCGATCCCCAGGCTTTCACACAGCTCGTTCAGACAGCAAAAGCAAACCTTAAATAATTGGAATTTAAAAACCGTTTCCGGATAACTTCGGAAACGGTTTTTCCAAAGAAAAAGTAAAGGCTGTGATTTTATGATTATAACAAGCCGTGACAATAAAATATTTAAACTTGCAAAGCTCCTTAAAACCCAGAAAGGGAGAGTAGAAAAAGGTCTATTTATGATAGAAGGATTCCGTATTGTAAAGGATGCTCTTTCAAAGGGGATAAAGGCAGAGTGTATTATAACAAAGGACGGTACAGTTCTTGATTTTTCAGCAAACTGCCCCGTATACGCTTTTGCACCGAAGCTTTTTTCTGAAATTGCCGAAACAGTTTCACCACAGGGTGTTATTGCAATATGCCCTGTTAAAAAGTGCAGACTTGAGGATATATTATCCCTTGGAAAGAAATGTGTTGTAATGTGTGAAGCACTTCAGGACCCCGGTAATATCGGTACGGTTATAAGGACTGCTCACGCGGCGGACTGTGGTGGTGTTATTCTTACAAAAGGGTGCTGTGACCTGTACAATCCCAAAATTGTCCGTGCAACAATGTCTGCTATGTTCTCTGTCCCCGTGGTGTCCGGTGCAGAAAGCGAAAATGTTATTGAATATTTCAGGACAAACGGTTATAAAATTGTAGCAGGAGCACTTACGGAAAAGGCAGTTGATTTTTATTCAGCCGACCTTTCGGGAAAAGTTCTTATTATAATAGGCAACGAGGGAAACGGAGTGGAGGATAGTACACTCTCCCTTTGTGACAGCGTGCTTAAAATCCCTATGCGAAGCGACGCGGAAAGCCTTAATGCCGCAGTCGCAGGTTCTGTGATGGTATACGAGCATTACAGACAAAATTTATAAAAAATAAACTTTACTCTTTACAAAAGTAAAGTTTTAGTGTAAGTTAATATAGGTAGTTTTTTGAAGAGGGGGAGAAAAATGAACCGTCAGCTCATATGGGCGGTGAGGGCGCAGGGTGTTCCAAATACCCGAAAAAAGCTTTCTGAACTTGCCACAAGCGATGACCTTTTTGACCTTTCTTTGATAGATACTGCAAGTGCTGAGTATAAGGATACTCTCAGCAATTTTGAAAAGGCAGACGAGCTTGGTGCAGAAATTGTAACCTATATTGATAAAAGGTATCCTGAGAAGCTCAAAAATATATATCAGCCTCCTGCCGTACTTTATGTGCTGGGAAATGCTGATATACTGAACGATATTATATTTACAGGTATGGTTGGGGCAAGGCGGAGCGACAGCTACGGTATCCGTATGGCAGAAACCATTGCTGCCGAAATCGGGCAGACAGGTGTAGGTATAATTTCAGGCGGGGCAATCGGAATAGATGCCGCATCTCACAGAGGTGCACTAAGGGCAAAAGCTCCTACGGTTGCAGTTTTGGGAAGCGGTCTTGACAAGCTATATCCCAAGGAAAATATAAAGCTTTTTCAGGACATAATTGAAAACGGCGGTGCCGTAATATCGGAATATCACTTTGGTATGGAGCCGCTTGCAGGGAATTTCCCCAGAAGAAACAGAATTATAGCAGGTCTTTCCACAGCCCTTGTTGTGGTACGTGCCGCAAAAAGAAGCGGTTCACTTATAACGGCAAGTCAGGCACTTAATGAGGGTGTTACTGTTTTCTCTGTTCCGGGAAATATAGACGACAGATTAAGCGGTGGAACAAATGAACTTATCCGTGACGGGGCGATTCCTCTTCTTTCTCCTATGGATGTTGTGGATGAGCTTATTGCAAAGGTACCCGACTTTTTCGTAAGGGAGAATGACCGCAGGGAGAAAAAGAGAAAGGAATCAGCTCTAAAGGAAAAAGAATTAAAGCTTGACGGACTTTCTGAGTATGAAAAGGAAATTGTTAACATAATAGCTTCCGGTAAAGCTACCGCAAACTTGATTGAGGAAAATATTTCATTTGATGCGCACAGATTTACTGCGCTTTTAGGAATGATGGAAATAAAGGGTGTAATTAAAAAAGGCCCTGACAAGAAATATATAATACTTTAGGAGGGTGATGCCAATGGCAAACTATCTTGTAATAGTTGAGTCTCCGGCAAAGGCAAAGACCATAAATAAATACCTTGGAAAAAACTATACAGTAATTGCATCTATGGGGCATATGCGCGACCTTCCCAAGAGTCAGTTAGGTATTGATATAGAAAATGATTACGAGCCAAAATATATAACTATCAGAGGCAAGGGTGATAAGCTGGCTGAGATAAAGAGATATGTAAAGAAAGCAGATAAAGTATTCTTGGCAACTGACCCTGACCGAGAGGGAGAAGCAATAGCGTGGCATTTGGCATATATACTTGGAATTGATGAAGAAGATGAATGTAGAATTACATTTAATGAAAT
>JAFTUL010000045.1 GCA_017466275.1 Clostridia bacterium
AGAGATATAAAGAGGTAGGTTGGAAACGCCATAGGTGAAAACTTAAATATCATTCTGAGGATACTTAAATTATTGCCTATGACATTCTTAAATGAAATGTCTTTTTCCTTTTTACTCAATTTCATCACTCCTTTTATTATTTAAGTAACGGAAAATTTTGTTCAATTTCTTCACTCCTTTCATTAGTAAAGTGACAGAAAAGGAAAACGGGTTAGCTTTTTTTGGAAATTTCCTCCGTTTTTTCCGTCCGTAAATTCAAAACAAGAAATGCAACCCTATCAATGTGAGATTTTGATATTATTCCTTGGTCTTGACAAGCAATTTTCACCCCGTATAATCCAAATTGCGGTAGAGGGTGGGATTTTCGATTATATCACATACAAATGTGATTGTCAATATTTTTTTGATTATTTATACATTTTTTTATACACGCTCTTAAGATGCAATTTAATTATACCAATATTTAAGCCCAATATCCACATATCAGTTGGATAGTTTGCTTCAACCGTTAAGTGAGTTTTACGGTACGTGACGTTATATAAAAAGCAAAAAAATAAGAGGCTGACAAATTGTCAACCTCTGTATTTATTGATTATGTTGTCTTACTTGCCTGACTTAATTAGTCAACGAGCTTAATAAGAGCCATCTCTGCTGCGTCACCACGACGGGGACCGAGCTTATAAATCTGTGTGTATCCACCTACACGATCAGCGTACTTGGGAGCAAGCTCATTAAAGAGCTTCTTTACTACATCCTTATCTGTGATGTATGCGAGTGCCTCACGGCGAGATGCGAGTGTATCTGCCTTGCCAAGTGTAATCATCTTGTCTGCTACACAACGGAGTTCCTTTGCTCTTGCGAGAGTAGTTTCGATGCTTCCATTCTTAAGAAGCAATGTAACCATACCACGAAGCATAGCGATTCTGTGGTCGGTCTTTCTGCCGAGTTTTCTTGTTCCGGGCATTGTAATTTCCTCCTTTGCGATTCTATATAAAGAACCCAGGGACTAAATTAGTCCTCTTCCTTTCTGAGTTCAAGACCAAGCGATTGAAGCTTAAATATTACTTCCTCGAGGGATTTCTTTCCGAGGTTTTTAACCTTTATCATATCCTCTTCTGTACGGTTGATAAGGTCTTCTACAGTGTCAATTCCAGCACGCTTCAAGCAGTTAGAGCTACGAACTGACAAGTCAAGTTCCTCAACGGTCATCTCAAGGACCTTTTCCTTGATGGTCTCTTCGCGTTCGATCATTGTCTCAGTGTTTCTTGCCTCATCAGAGAGGTCTACAAACAGAGTGAAATGATCGTTGAGTACCTTGGCAGAAAGCGAAATTGCCTCAGTTGCTGTTAATGTTCCGTTTGTCTCTACATCGATAGTAAGCTTATCATAGTCGGAGATGCTACCAACACGGGTGCTCTCAACATTGTAGCTTACGCTGTAAACAGGTGTATATATAGAGTCTGTAAAGATTGTTCCTACAGGAATGGGAATCTGACTCTTTATATGGTCTGTCTTATTCTTCTCCTGGGATACATAGCCTCTGCCTCTCTCGAACACAAGCTCCATATAGAAGCGAGAGCCCTCTGAAACAGTAGCAATATGATGGTTGGGGTTGAATATCTCGAGATCGACATCATGTTTAATGTCACCGGCAGTTACAACACAGGGACCAACTACATCAATGATACCTGTCTTTGTTGTGTCGCCATAGATTTTGGAAATAATACCCTTAACATTGAGTACTATCTCTGTTACATCCTCAGTAATTCCCTCAACGACTGCCATCTCATGAAGAGCACCGTCAATCTTGATGCTGGATACTGCATATCCGGGAAGAGAGCTGAGAAGCACTCTTCTCAAGGAGTTACCGAGAGTTGTACCAAAGCCTCTTTCAAGAGGTTCTACTACAAATCTACCTTTACTGCCGTTATCGCTTTCACCTAAAACAGTAATATTAGGCTTTTCTATTTCTATCATCATTTTAATAACCCTCCTAAATTTCAATTTTATGCAATGACTGATTAATTCTTTTCCACAATGGAAGGATTTATGATTTACATAATATTGATACCACTATACTCTTGCGAGCCCATATGTGCTCCAACCGCAAAAGCGGTGGAGTACAGTGGACAAAGAGCTATTACTTAGAATAAAGCTCGATAATGAGCTGCTCGTTGAACTCGAAGTCGATGTCGTCACGCTCGGGCATAGCTACAACCTTAGCGCTACCGTTCTTATCGATATCAAGCCACTTGGGTGCTATTCTGTCACCCATATTCTCAATGAGTTCCTTGATCTTAACAGAATCTGTTTCCTTAGCTGCGATTACATCGCCGGGCTTTACAAGGATTGAGGGGATGTTTGCATTCTTGCCATTTACGGTGAAGTGACCGTGGAGCACGAGCTGACGAGCCTCCTTGTGGCTGCTTGCAAGTCCCATTCTGTAAACTACATTGTCAAGGCGTCTCTCAAGAAGACGGAGCAAGTTTTCACCTGCAATACCTTCCTGGTTATCTGCGATGTCATAGTAGTTCTTAAACTGCTTTTCAAGAACGCCATAATATCTTTTTGCCTTCTGTTTTTCTCTCAACTGCATACCGTATTCAGTAAGCTTCTTCTTTGCTGCACCGTGCTGACCGGGAGCAGATGTTCTTCTGTTGAACGCACACTTATCGGAAAGGCAGCGTTCACCCTTAAGATAAAGCTTTGTTCCTTCTCTACGGCAAAGCTTGCATGAAGGTCCTGTATATCTTGCCATTATGATATCCTCCTATTAGAATTAAACGCGTCTGCGTTTGGGGGGTCTGCAACCGTTGTGAGGGATAGGTGTTACATCCTTAATCATTGTAACAGCAAGACCAGCTGTGGAGAGTGCGCGGATAGCGGATTCTCTTCCCTGGCCGGGGCCCTTAACATAAACCTCAACGGTCTTCATACCGTGTTCCATAGCTGCCTTTGCAGCTGCTTCTGCTGCCATCTGTGCAGCGAAGGGAGTGGATTTTCTTGAACCCTTGAAACCGAGTTCGCCTGCTGATGCCCATGATACAGCATTGCCGGCAACGTCAGTAATTGTTACTATTGTATTGTTAAAAGTAGAGCAGATGTGCGCTGCACCTTTTTCGATGTTCTTGCGCTCACGGCGTTTTCTAACAACTCTCTTATCGTTTGCCATTTAGCTACACTCCTTATTTCTTCTTGTTTGCTATCGTCTTAGCGGGACCTTTTCTGGTTCTTGCGTTGGTCTTTGTTCTCTGACCTCTTACGGGAAGACCCTTTCTGTGTCTGATACCGCGATAGCAGTTGATTTCTACTAATCTCTTGATGTTAAGAGCTACCTCTCTTCTGAGTTCACCCTCAACATGGTAATTTGTTTCGATTTCATCACGAAGCTTCGCAATTTCGTCGTCTGTCAAATCCTTTGCGCGTGTGTCGGGATCGATTCCTGTCTTTTCAAGAATGTCCTGTGCGCTTTTTCTTCCGATACCGTAAATATATGTCAATGCAATCTCAACACGCTTTGCGTTCGGAATATCAACACCAGCTATACGAGCCATTAGTTTTTCACCTCATTCAATATTATTGGTTTGGTTTGAATTAGCCCTGTCTCTGTTTGTGCTTGGGGTTTTCGCAGATAACCATTACGTTACCTTTTCTCTTGATAACCTTGCACTTGTCACAGATTTTCTTTACGGAAGGCTTTACTTTCATTAGAAAACCACCTTTCTTATTTTGCACGCCATGTGATACGGCCCTTGGAAAGATCATAAACTGATACTTCAACGGTTACCTTATCACCGGGCAATATTCTTATATAGTTTAATCTTAATTTGCCTGAAATGTGGGCAGTTACTATGTGCCCGTTAGGCAATTTTACCTTGA
>JAFTUL010000046.1 GCA_017466275.1 Clostridia bacterium
AGAGACATTCGCGGAAAAAATTCGGTGACAATGACGCAGGGGTCACACCCGTTCCCATTCCGAACACGGAAGTTAAGCCCTGTAGTGCTGATGATACTTGGTGGGAAGCCGCCCGGGAAAGTAGGTCGTTGCCTGAACAAAGGAGTAGAGGCGTCCCGAAAGGAACGCCTTTACGAACCTTTATGAACAGCGTACGTGACTGTTAACTTCCGTTGGTTCTCGAACCAACAGGGAGCGCGTAACATTTCAATATTCCTCCTTAGCTCAGTTGGCAGAGCACGCGGCTGTTAACCGCGTTGTCGTTGGTTCGAGCCCAACAGGGGGAGCCAAAAAAGAAAACAGTGTACCAAAAGGTACACTGTTTTTCTTTTTGCCTTTACTCCCCAGTTTGACTCTCATCACCACAACTATGGTTAACAGCCGCGTAGCGGCGTTAACTGAATCGAGCCCGACCGCGTCCTGTGGACGATAAAGGGAGGGCGTAGAGCTGTGCAGTGGTCGACATATGCCGAGGCAAATTGTTGCCGAAGTCAGATGTCGGGTACCACAAACGAGGAGTTGGTTCGGGGAATTATTTCAATAACTCGTCAACAGTTATATCAAAAATTTTTGAAAATGCAACAAGTTCAATATCTGTTACAAATCTTTTACCGCATTCAATTCTCTGAATAGCATTTTTATCGACATCAAGCCCAGACAATTGCAATTTATCAGCTAAAATTCTCTGAGAAATTTTCATATCTTTGCGTAATTGGGCAATCTTTTTACCGCAAATATTATTTAATCCATCCACATTTTTGTTAATAAACATAAAATTTTCTCCTTTTTGACATTCAGCACTTGTCAATAAGAAAATTATATGGTATAATCAAACAAAATATGACATTTACAGAATGTCAAAATAAGGAGAAATTTTTATGAGAAAAAAGATTAAAGTTAAATTGCCGAAAGGAAAGTTCAGCACAATGTATTATTGTGGAGATTGCCGACATTTAGACCGAAGAGATGTTACAAAAGATGGCGAAGCTGCTTATTGCAAATTACATAGAACATATAGATGTTTTGACAAAGATTATGGCTGTTCGGATTGGGAAAGATAGTACGATATATATCCAAAAAGATGTACTTGATAAAATATTTTTGTCAATAAAAATATACAATTATGAAACGGGTGGAATTATGGGGGTAGATAAAAACGGTGTAATATCTGCTTTTCAATATGATGAAACTCAAAGTTTAAACCCGTTTGAGTATTGTCCAAATGTGAAATTCTTAAATCAAGTTATAAGTGAAAAATGGGCAAATCAAAACATAGAGTTTGTAGGATTTATGCATTCGCATTTAAATAATACTGTTTTGTCACTACAAGATGTTATATATGCAAGAGATATTTTAAAACAAAACAGATGTCTTAAAAATATTGTTATTGGAGTCATAAATCTTGGTGAGAATAAAAATCATATGAAATTATATTTAATAGGTATGAAAGAAAAATTAAAAATATCCTATATAGTTGTGTAGAATAAAAAGGAGCTGAGTGTATGCAAGGATTTTTCCTTCTGATAGTTATTGTATGTATTGTTACCTTTGTTGGATATAAAATTGATTGTTGGAATGATGAGAGAAAAAAATCTTCGAATGAAGTTCAGAATGGTAAAGCATCAAATCGTGTTGTTCAATATACTGATAGAGATATTTCTTGTGCAGTTAATGATATTGAAGAGGCATATAATATAATGACGAAATATCCACTTCATTTCTTAAAAGAAAAGATATATGAAAAAACGATTTACTTTAGAAATACTGATAACGAAGAATTTGTTTTTGACCCAACATACAAAGTATCAATTGGATGCAGCTGTGAATATACATCTGAACTGTTTGTGCAATGGATGAAAGATGAAAATGTAACAAAGTACTGTTCTTCATGGAGTTTTAGAAAAAATGAATGGCTTGGAGTAGGAACAGAAATTTGTACAATGACTGACACCAAAAATATAACATGGTTAACTTTAAAAGATGAAGTTATAAAAAATTTAAAAAGCACGCATCCAAATTGGGAAATACATGATGTGGGTTCCTATATTTACATTAACGTTTAATAGCTTTTGACAACGGACGTGTTTATTTACCAATTGACTGACATCTAAACCGTTCGGCTCTTCCAATAAAAACCTTACAGTTTCGTTCTGTAAGGTTTTTTTCTATCTAAAAATAAAAACACTTTCAAGAACTAATTAGCAAAGTACAAGCTAATCAGTGCAAAGCACATATTTATGTTTTTAAGCTCAATTCAGCAAGAATCGGTACAAAATTTCCCCGAAAACACAAAAAAACACTATGAAAACCTAAAAAAGTATGGTACAATATAATGTAACTAATTTGGATAACTATGAAAGGAAGGATTCTTAAATGAACTTTTTCCAGAAAGATATAGAGACTATGCCCCGTAAAGAGCTTGAGGCACTTCAGCTTGAGCGTCTTAAAAATATCGTGGCATACTGTTATAACAATACCAAATTCTATCACGACAAGCTTGATAAAGCAGGTGTAGGTGACGGAAGCAAGATTAGGGAGCTTTCCGACATTGAATATATACCTTTCACTGAAAAGAGCGAATTCCGTGACAACTACCCATTTGGCATGGTGGCCGTTCCGCATAAGGATATTGTCCGTGTACACGCTTCTAGCGGTACTACGGGAAAGCCTACTGTTGGCGTTTACACCAAGCAGGATATCGACATCTGGAGCGATTGTGTTGCCCGTGTCTGTGCTGCAGGCGGCGTAACTGATGAGGATATTATTCAGATTTCATTCGGTTACGGACTTTTTACCGGTGCTCTCGGTCTTCATTACGGTCTTGAAAAGCTGGGTGCAATGGTTATTCCTATGTCCTCAGGTAATACGGAAAAACAGCTTATGATGATGCGTGACCTCGGTGTAACAGGTCTTGTTGCAACTCCATCATATGCTCTTTACCTCAGCGAAGCTGTGAAAGAGGGCGAATATCCTCTCGACGCTTATAAACTGAAGCTTGGTATATTGGGTAGTGAGCCTTGTACTCCCGAAATGCGTGAAACTATTGAGAAGAACCTCGGAATATATGTTTCCGATAACTACGGTATGACAGAACTTGGCGGCCCCGGTGTAAGCGGTGACTGCTTTGAACGTGACGGAATGCACTTTGCAGAGGACCATTTCCTTCCCGAAATTGTTGACCCCGACACAGGAAAACGTCTCGGAAACGGAGAAACAGGCGAGCTTATCGTAACAACCCTTACAAAACAGGGTATGCCCGTACTTCGTTACAGAACAAGAGATATTACTACTCTTGATTATGAGCCTTGTAAGTGTGGCAGAACTCACGTCAGAATGTCCAAGACTAAGGGCAGAACAGACGATATGCTTATTATCAAGGGTGTTAATGTGTTCCCCACACAGATTGAAAGTGTGCTTATTAATATTGACAAAATCGGTCCTCACTATCAGCTTGTGGTACGCCGTGAAGGAAACTTCAAGGATACTCTTGAAATCAAGGTTGAGCTACTTGATGCAAGTGTGCTTGAAAACTATGGAGAGCTTGAAAAACTTATACGTCTTATTCAGGAAAGAATCAAGAGCGTTCTCGGACTTCAGGCAAAAATTACTCTTGTACCCCCGAAAACACTTGAACGTTTCCAAGGCAAAGCTAAGAGAATCCTTGATTTAAGAAATGAGAAATAACCCCGAAAGGAAAGATATAAAATGAAACAACTACTTATCGGTAATGCCGCAGTTGCCCGCGGTCTTTATGAGGCAGGTTGCAATGTAATCTCCTCCTACCCCGGAACTCCCAGCACAGAGATTACAGAATTTGCGGCAAAATATGAAGAAATATACTGCGAATGGGCACCTAATGAAAAGGTTGCATGCGAGGTGTCTTTCGGTGCATCACTTCAGGGAGCAAGAACTGCTTGTGCAATGAAGCACGTTGGACTAAATGTTGCGGCTGACCCCCTGTTTACCCTCTCTTACACAGGTGTAAACGGTGGAATGGTTATCTGCGTTGCGGACGACCCCGGAATGCACTCCTCTCAGAACGAGCAGGACTCCCGTCACTATGCAATCGGTGCAAAGGTTCCCATGCTTGAACCTGCAGATTCTCAGGAATCCTATGATTTTGCAAAGAAAGCTTTTGAGCTTTCCGAAAAATATGACACCCCCGTGCTTCTTCGTATGTGCACAAGAATTGCTCATTCACAGAGCATTGTTGAAACAGGTGAGAGAAATGAGGTTGGTGTAAAGAAATACGAAAAGAACCCTGCAAAGTACATAATGATGCCCGGAAATGCGAAAAAGCGCCATCCCTTTGTTGAAGAAAGAACAGCTCTCCTTACAGAACTTGCGGAAGATTGTGAGTTTAACCGCATAGAATATACTGACTCCAAAATCGGTGTTATCACATCAGGTGCAAGCTATCAGTATGTTAAGGAGGCGCTCGGTGACAGTGTGAGTGTTTATAAGCTCGGTCTTGTAAATCCCCTCCCTGTAAAATCTGTTAAGGAATTTGCTTCCAAAATGGATAAGGTTTATGTAATCGAGGAGCTTGACGGTATCATTGAATCCCATTGTAGAAACATCGGTTTAGATGTTACAGGCAAGGAGCTTTTCAGCTGTATCGGTGAATTCAGCCAGAAAACCATTGCCGAAGCAATGGGTAAGGAAGCAAAGAAAGCTTACGACCTCGCAATGGAAATTCCCATGCGTCCTCCGATGATGTGTGCAGGCTGTCCCCACAGAGGTATGTATTACGTTCTTGCAAAGAACAAGGTTACAGTTCTCGGCGACATCGGTTGCTACACACTTGGTGCAATGCCTCCTCTTACCGCACTTGATTCAACTCTTTGTATGGGTGCTTCCATTTCGGGACTTCACGGCTTCAATATGGCAGGCGGAGAAGAGAGCGAGAAGAAGAGCGTTTGTGTAATCGGTGATTCCACCTTTATGCACAGCGGTGTAACAGGACTTATAAATATTGCATACAACGGTTCTAATTCAACCGTTATTATACTCGACAACTCTATCACAGGTATGACAGGGCATCAGCAGAATCCCACAACTGGCTACAATATCAAGGGTGACCCTGCATCAAAGATTGACCTTGAAACCCTTTGCAGAAGCGTAGGAATCAACAGAGTAACTGTTGTTGACCCTTACGACCTTAAAGAGTGTGAGAGAGTTCTTAAAGAAGAACTTTCCGCAGACGAACCGTCTGTAATAATTTCCAGACGACCCTGCGTACTTCTCAAATATGTTAAACCAAAAAAGCCCCTTGTGGTTAACAAGGATAAGTGCAAGAGCTGTAAGAAATGTATGTCCTTCGGTTGCCCTGCAATCAGTATGCACGACGGAAAGGCAGAAATTGACAAGACACTCTGCGTAGGTTGCGGAGTTTGTAGCGGGCTTTGTCCCTTTGGTGCAATTGAAAGCGAGGTGCAGGAGTAATGGAAACAAAAAATATAATGATTGTTGGCGTTGGCGGTCAGGGTAGTCTCCTTGCAAGTAAGCTTTTGGGCAGACTCTTAGTTGATGAGGGCTATGATGTAAAGGTTTCTGAGGTTCACGGTATGAGTCAGCGCGGAGGCAGTGTTGTTACATATGTCCGCTATGGTGAAAAGGTTTACTCTCCCATCATTGAGGAGGGTGAGGCAGACTATATCGTTTCCTTTGAAAAGATTGAGGCGGCAAGATGGCTTTCCTGCCTTAAAAAAGACGGAAAGATTATTGTTAACACACAGCAGATTGACCCCATGCCCGTAATTATCGGTGCAGCTCAGTATCCTACTGACGCTCTTGATAAGATTGCCGAAAAGGGTGCATTTGTTGATGCTCTTGATGCTCTTTCTCTTGCTGAAGAAGCAGGTAGCTCTAAGGCAGTAAATATAGTTCTTATGGCACGTCTTGCAAAGTATTTTGACATCAGCTACGACAAATGGATAGAAGCAATTGAAAAATCCGTTGCTCCTAAGTTTGTGGAACTTAACAAAAAAGCATTTGAGCTTGGCTATAATTATTAATTTCGGGAAAAGAGATGGAGAAAATGGAAAACTATTATCAAAAAGAAATTGAAACTGCCTCTTATGAACAGATTCGTCAGTGGCAAAGTGAACGTCTTGTAAAAACAGTAAAGCACGTTTACGAGAATAACACATATTACAGAAAGCTTATGGACGAAAAGGGTGTTACTCCCGACGATATTAAGTGCGTGGATGACCTTCACAAGCTTCCTTTCCTTACAAAGGATGACCTTCGCGAGGCTTATCCCTACGGACTTATGTCAAAGCCCCTTTCCGAGTGTGTTCGTATTCAGTCAACAAGCGGGACAACCGGCAAGAGGGTTGTTGCTTTCTATACTCAGCACGATATCGACCTTTGGGAAGAATGCTGTGCAAGAGCAATCACAGCAGCAGGCGGAACAAAGGAAGATGTATGTCAGGTTTGCTATGGCTACGGTCTTTTCACAGGCGGTCCCGGACTTAACGGTGGAAGCCACAAGGTTGGTTGTCTGACACTTCCCATGTCCTCCGGTAACACCGAGCGTCAGCTTCAGTTTATGACAGACCTTGAAGCAACAATTATCTGCTGTACTCCCTCATATGCACAGTACCTTGCAGAAAGCATTGAAGAAAAAGGTATTAAGGACAAAGTTAAGCTTAAAGCAGGTATCTTCGGCGCAGAAGCGTGGACGGAGGAAATGCGTAAGGATATCGAGAAAAGACTCGGTATCAAGGCATATGATATTTACGGTCTTACAGAAATCAGTGGCCCCGGCGTAGCTTTTGAATGTAGTGAACAAAACGGTATGCACGTCAATGAAGACCACTTTATTGCAGAGATAATTGACCCCAAGACAGGCGAAGTTCTTCCCGAGGGTGAAAAAGGTGAATTGGTATTTACCTGTATCACAAAGGAAGCATTTCCGATGATTCGTTATCGCACAAAGGATATCTGCGTTCTTTCAAGAGAAAAATGCTCCTGCGGAAGAACACACGTAAAAATGGCGAAGCCTATGGGCAGAAGCGATGATATGCTCATTGTCAAGGGTGTTAATGTATTCCCCTCACAGATTGAGGAAGTTCTTCTTGCAAAGGGGCTTACAAGTAACTATCAGATTATAGTAGACCGTGAAAAGACCAGTGATACCATTGAGGTAAGGGTTGAAATGACTCCCGAACTTTTCTCGGATAAGATTAATGAGCTTTCTAAAATTGAGAGAGAAGTAAACGATGCCCTTAAGTCGATGATAGGTATTTCTGCTCTTGTCCGCATTGTAGAGCCTAAGTCCATTGTGAGAAGCGAGGGTAAGGCTGTAAGAGTAATAGACAGAAGAAATCTTTATAATAACTAATAAGGAGTGGGGAAAATGACAATTAATCAGTTATCAATCTTTGTAGAAAACAAGGCAGGTACAGTTGCCAAAATTACAAAAAGCATTGCAGATGCAGGCGTAAGTATCCGTGCACTCAGCGTAGCAGATACTCAGGAGTTCGGTATTCTCCGTCTTATTGTGAGTGATGTGGAAAAAGCAAAGGAAGCTCTTCACGAAAATGACTGTGTTGTTTCCATCACAAAAGTTATCGGTGTGGAAATCCCCGATGTTGCAGGCGGTCTTTCTTCCGTACTGGAGCTTATGAGTGAAAACAGCATAAATGTTGAATATCTCTATGCATTCATTACTATCTCAGGTCAGCACGCATATGTTGTACTTAGGGTAGAGGATAATGACAAGGCTGCAAAGATTCTCAAGGAAAATGGAGTTAAGCTTGTAACACAGGCTGACATTGACTCTTTATAATTGGTGAGGAAAAGCACGCAATCCACATTATAATGGGATTGCGTGCTTTTTTTGTGTCGTAATTTGTAAAAATATAGGTTTCAATAAATAAATTATTATTATTTTTTTATGTAAACCTTGATTTACATAAAAAACACATAGAATTTTAACAACAATTCAAGTTATCAACAGTTTAAACCCCGATTTTTATGTTATTAACAAGAGTTATTAACAGTTTTAACAGTTTTCAACAATAATTTTTTTCAAACTTGTGAAAATTTAAACCAACGGAATTAAGGGAGAAAATAGGTTTACATAAATAATTTGAATAATAATAAAAAAGTTCTATCACTGAATAAAATGTCGAAGTCTGGTGCTTTTTAAAAGAAAAGGGAAACACATAGAAAAACGCATAAAAATATGAAGAAGACGTGTTGTGCAAAATATATTGATAAAAAGACAAAAATCGTAAATGTGAATCGCTTGACATAGGCTTTATATTGGTATAAAATATAGTAGATATATTATATAGTATGGAGGCAAATATATATGAAAATTCTTGTTACCGGCGGTGCCGGATATATCGGAAGTCACACTTGTGTGGAACTTCTCAATGCAGGTCATGAAATTGTTGTAGTTGACAATCTTTCAAACTCCTGCGAAAAATCTCTTGACGAAGTAAAGAAAATTACGGGAAAGGAGTTCCCGTTTTATAAATGCGACATTCTCGATTACGAGGGCCTTACTAAGGTTTTTGACGAGAATGAAGTAGAGGCGGTAATCCACTTTGCAGGTCTTAAGGCAGTAGGTGAATCTGTGGAGAAACCTCTTGAATATTACCACAATAATATGACAGGCACATTTAACCTTGTTAAGGTTATGAAGGAGCATAATGTATTTAACATTGTATTCTCATCTTCCGCAACTGTTTACGGCAGCCCCAAGACAGTTCCGATAAAGGAGGATTTCCCACTTTCAACCACAAATCCCTACGGCTCCACCAAGCTGATGCTTGAAAGAGTGTTAAGCGACGTATACGTTTCTGATAACCGTTTCAGCGTGGTGCTTCTTCGTTACTTTAATCCTATCGGTGCACACAAGAGCGGAAATATAGGTGAGGACCCCAAGGGTATTCCAAACAACCTGCTTCCCTATGTTGCACAGGTTGCAGTAGGAAGACTTCCGAAAATAAATGTGTTCGGTGACTGCTATCCTACAAAGGACGGTACAGGTGTCCGTGACTATATTCATGTTGTTGACCTTGCTCTCGGCCATCTCAAGGCTGTGGAGAAGAGAAGCAATGTTCCCGGAGTACATATCTATAATCTCGGAACCGGTCAGGGTTACAGTGTGCTTGAAATTGTAAAGGCATTTTCGGAGGCTTGTGGAAAGGACCTTCCCTATGAGATTGTTCCCCCCAGAGCCGGTGACGTTGCAATCTGCTATGCCGATGCGTCCAAGGCAAAAGAGGAGCTTGGCTGGGAAGCACAGAGAGGCATTGCAGAGATGTGTGCCGATGCATGGAACTGGCAGAGCAAAAATCCCAACGGATTTGAAAATTAAGGAGGATATAAAAATGACAAAAATCAAATTTGATTACACAAAAGCAGGAAAATTTATATCAAAGGATGAAATTGCAGCGATTGACGGTGCAATTCAGGCAGCACATAACACTCTCCATAACGGAACAGGCAGAGGAAGTGATTTCCTCGGTTGGGTAAACCTCCCCGAAAATTATGACAAGGAAGAGTTTGCAAGAATCAAGAAGGCTGCCGAAAAAATTAAGCAGAATTCCAAGGCTCTTATAGTTATCGGTATCGGCGGAAGCTACCTTGGTGCAAGAATGGCTGTTGAAATGCTTCATTCGAGTTTTGCAAACCATAACGAAAACGGTGTGCAGATTTACTTTGCAGGTAACTCCATCAGTTCATCCTACCTCGCTGACCTCATTGAAAAGGTTAAGGATATTGACTTCTCTGTAAACATTATTTCCAAGAGCGGTACTACAACCGAGCCTGCAATCGCTTTCCGTGTGTTCCGTGAACTTCTTATTGAAAAGTACGGAAAAGACGGTGCAAAGGAAAGAATTTTTGCAACAACTGATAAGGCAAGAGGTGCTCTCAAGAACCTTGCTGACGAAGAGGGATATGAAACATTCGTAGTTCCCGACAATGTAGGCGGACGTTACAGTGTTCTTACAGCAGTTGGTCTTCTTCCCATTGCGGCAAGCGGTGCGGACATTGACGCTCTTATGCAGGGTGCACAGGATGCAATGAAAGAGTACGCAAACCCCAACCTTGAGGAGAACGATTGCTACAAGTATGTTGCTGCAAGAAATGCACTTTACCGCAAGGGTAAGAATATTGAAATTATGGTAAATTACGAGCCTCAGGTACACTATTTTGCAGAGTGGTGGAAACAGCTCTTCGGTGAGAGCGAGGGTAAGGAAAATAAGGGCATTTTCCCTGCAGCGGTTGACTTCTCTGCAGACCTCCACTCCATGGGTCAGTACATTCAGCAGGGACTTCGTATGATGTTTGAAACAGTAATCTTCTTTGACAATGCCAAGAAAGATATTGTTATAAAGGAAGACAGGGACAACGTAGACGGACTTAATTTCCTTGCAGGAAAGAATGTAAGCTATGTTAACGAGCAGGCATTTAATGGAACACTTTTAGCTCATACAGACGGTGATGTTCCAAACCTCATTCTCCGTGTGGAAAATATGGACGAATACTGTCTTGGTAATCTTATCTATTTCTTTGAAAAGGCTTGCGGTATCAGTGGTTATGTTCTCGGTGTAAATCCCTTTGACCAGCCCGGTGTTGAAGATTACAAGAAGAATATGTTTGCTCTTCTTGGTAAACCCGGTTACGAGGCACAGCAGGCAGAACTTCAGGCAAGACTCTAAGATACATTCGATTAGAAAGTATTACGAAGGAGAAACTAAAATGGGCATTTTTAACAGTTATACAAAACCCGGAAAGGGTGTGAGCAAGGAGGATGTTCAGAAGTCGGGAATTCCGCTTTATTTCGACATTTTCCTGAGAAGATTCTGGAAATTTATTTCCATAAATCTGCTTTATATAGCTGCCTCGATTCCTGCAATCATTATATCGTTTTTTATAGCAAATTATTTTATAGGAATCATTCTTTCTGTTACCGGATTGGCAGAATATGAAGAATTTCTGCGTATTATCCCTTTGCTTGCAATTCTTTTTTCTGTTGTGATTTTGCAGGCAACAGGAAGCGGCCCTGCTTCCGTTGGACACACTGAGGTTGTAAGAAAGTACGTAAAGGACACACATGCTTGGATATGGTCTGATTTTATAGGCAGCTTCAAGCAGAATTTCAAACAGGGAATAGCAGTTTATGTTATAAACGTAGTGGTATTCTTTATGATTGCTTTCGGGTATTTATTTTACCGTTACTTTATGTCTGGCACAATATCCGCTGTGCTTAGTACGTTGATTCTTGTTCTCGGAGTAATTTTCTGTATTATGCAGAAATACGTTTATGTATTGGTGTCAGGCTTTCAGCTTAAGATAAAGCATGTCTATAAAAATGCGTTTATTCTTGCAATTGTAGGACTTAAATGGAATATTTTCTCTGCAGTAATAATCGGAGCAATGCTGTACGGAATGGCATATCTGTATATCTCTATGACGGGAGTAGCATTTGCAGTAATTTTGTGCTTCTATTTCACTCTGGTGAATTTCACCCAGACCTTCATAACAAACAATGTGGTAAAGAAATATCTTGAAGAGCCTGCATTAGAGAAAGAGAATATTGAAGAAGAATAAGGCAATGTAAAAATGTGAAAGTACTACACAAAAACCGGTGTGCTAAACGGCACACCGGTTTTTGTGATAATGAAACATAAATCACCTATTTATTTTAGGATTATTAGTTATTTCTAAAATATAATCGGCTGATACATTATAAAAAGCAGATAATTTCTTTAATATATCGGTAGGAATATCTCTCTGTCCAAGCTCATAGTTGCTGTATACTTGCTGGGAGCAGTTAAGCTCTTTTGCCAGTTGTTTTTGTGTAAGGTCATGGTCTTCTCTTAAATCGCGAATCCTTTTATACATATTAAACACCTCTTAATAAGTATTATATGATACAACAAAATGCGGTATTGACAAATACCGCAAAATGCAGTATAATTTATAAAGAAGGTACCTTATAGTTTAAAGAAAAGGATGAATTAAATGAAAAAAATACTATCAATTATATTAGCAAGCTTATTGATGCTTGGTGCGGTCAACGTATTTGCAACTGACACAGCAGAACTTAGCAAATATGGAATTATAAAAGGTGACCCCGACGGAAATATGCGATTATCTGATAATTTAACCCGTGCAGAAGCCGTTACGTTATTGACAAGAATGTACGGATTTACTCCTGAAACAAGTGCTGCTGCACCTGCTAACAAATTTTCCGATATGGAGGAGCATTGGGCATGCAATGCGGCTATGATTGCAAAAGGGCTTAGAATAGTGGATAAAATGGACGGAGAAGCGTTCAATCCCGATGAAAATATACCTGCAGAGGAATTTATAGAAATGCTTATTTGTCTGTTAGGGTACCAAGAGGTTGCTAATCAGAGAGGTGAAAGCCCCCACGGATATATTATACAAGCATCTCAGCTTGGAGTTACAAAGGGGATTTCTGTAGCTATAGGAAATTATATAACACGGGAAAATGCAGTACAAATACTGTGTAACAGTCTTGACGTCCCTGTTATGGCAATGACAGGATTTAATCCCAAAGATGGGAATACATATACCATAATGGACGGCAAAAACGGAAATGAATATAGGTCGCTAAGGACAATGCTTGAAACAGAATAAAAGGGGAGGGAGCTCTATCCCTACCATATATTACATTTGAAAACACACAACCTTATATGTTATAGTCATATACAGGAGGTGTTAAAATGAAAAAAATCTTAATTTTTCTCATAACATTATTTCAAATAACCGCAGTATTTCCAAGTTATGCCCAATCAACAGAAGCATACACGGTTGTAAAGGGAGACAGTATGTGGAAAATCGCAGTCAAACACGAGGTAGGACTAAGTGAGATAAAAAATGCAAATCCGCATATTGTAAATCCTGAACTCATTTATCCGGGACAGATTTTACATATTCCCAAGAAAGATTCAACAGTTTTAAACTATGAAAATGAGGTTATCAGACTTGTAAACGAAATCAGGGTAAAAAACGGACTAAATCCCCTTACAGCCGACTGGGAGTTGAGCCGTGTTGCAAGGTATAAGTCGCAGGATATGAAAGATAATAACTATTTTTCACACACGAGCCCCGTTTATGGCAGCCCGTTTACTATGATGAAAAATTTCGGTATATCATACAAAACTGCGGCAGAAAATATTGCCAAAGGACAGAAAACACCCCAGGCGGTTGTGAATGGGTGGATGAATTCTTCGGGACACCGTGCTAATATATTGAATACTACATATAAAAAAATTGGTGTTGGATATGTTCCAAGCGGAAACTACTGGACGCAAATGTTTATAGGATAATATGAAAACCTCCAAGTTAAAGGCTTGGAGGTTTTCATATTATTCCCGTTTTTTGGCACAATAACACAAGAGGTGAGCGTATGAAATCCATATGGAACAACATTGACAAACCAAAATTTGATTCGTTGCAGGGTGACATTAAAACTGATGTCCTCATTATCGGCGGTGGTATGTGCGGAGTTTTATGTGCATATATGCTGAAAGAGGCAGGTGTGGACTGCGTTTTGGTTGAAGCAGACAAAATCTGTAATGGTGTAACAAACGGCACTACGGCAAAGATTACTCTTCAGCACGGCCTTATATATGACAAAATAATGAAAAGATACGGAACTGAAAAAGCACAGCTTTACTACGAAAGTCAGAAAAGTGCAATGGAAAAATTAAAATCACTTGCGGCTGAAACAGATTCAGACTTTGAAACCTGTAACAATGTAGTCTACTCATTAGACAATAGAGAGGCAATTGAAAAAGAAGTACGTGCGTTAGAGAAAATCGGCTGCAAGGCTGATTTTGCTCGAAAAACCGAACTCCCCTTTGATATAGCAGGTGCGGTGAAAGTAGGGGAGCAAGGGAAATTTCACCCTTTAAAATTTGCCTATGCAATCACAGACGGGTTAACGATATATGAAAATACCAAAGTACTTGAACTGAAACCACATTCAGCAAAAACGCATCAAGGAACAATATCGGCAAAAAAGATTATCGTGGCAACTCATTTTCCTTTCCTCAATAAGCATGGGAGCTATTTCCTCAAAATGTATCAGCACAGGTCATATGTCCTTGCGTTGGAGAATGCACCTGATATAAAGGATATGTATGTTGATGAAGCAAAAGACGGGCTTTCTTTCAGAACGCATAACGGCTTGCTTTTGCTTGGCGGCGGAAGTCACCGTACGGGAAGTAAAGGAGGAAACTGGGCAGAGCTTGAGCGAGTGACGGAAAAATACTACTCCACAGCCAGAGCGGTCGACAGATGGGCGACACAGGACTGTATGACACTTGATTCGATTCCCTATATCGGTCAGTACTCCAAATCAACCCCCGATTTGTATGTGGCAACAGGCTTTAACAAGTGGGGAATGACCTCTTCTATGGTTTCTGCTATGCTTCTGAGTGATATAATATGCGAAAAAACGAGCAAGTATCAGGAGCTTTATTCACCTTCAAGAACAATTCTTCATCCACAGCTTGCAATAAATATGTTTGAGTCTGTAAAAGGGCTTGCCACTCCAACCGCCCCAAGATGCCCCCATTTAGGTTGTGCATTAAAATATAACAAAGAGGAACATTCATGGGACTGCCCCTGCCACGGCTCGCGGTTTGATGAATCCGGAAAGCTTCTTAACAATCCTGCAACTGATGATAAGTAAAATTTCCCAAAAGATGTTGACAAATCAACATCTTTTCTGTATAATAGACTTGTTGAAAATTCAACAAGTCTATTATACAGGAGAACTTGCTATGGTTGGTCGTTTCGAAGTTTTTTCATTAGGATTATCTGAAATAATGTCAAGCTGGAATAAAATTGCGGCTGATGAAATGAGTGCATTTGGACTCAAAGGCACATATGTAATATATCTTATTGCCTTATATAAACATCACGAGGGACTTACCTCCGCAATTCTTTCGGAAATGTGTAACCGTGACAAGGCGGAGGTGTCACGTGCTATAAAGGCATTGGAATCCAAGGGCCTTATTATTCGTGAAAACACTACGGTAAACGGCTACCGTGCAAAAATTACATTGACAGAGCAGGGTAGGGAAGCCACAAAAACTCTCCGTGAGAGGGTTAAGCTCGCTGTTGAAAAGGGTGGAGAAGGGCTTACCGAGGAGCAAAGGGAAAGCTTCTATAACGCTCTTGAGATAATATCCGCTAACTTAAAGAAAATCAGCAAAGAAGGACTTTAATATGAACCCATTTAAAAAAGCTCTCATTATAACAGATGAAATTTTATTATGCAGTAATGGAGTAAATTTATGAACATTGAAGAAATCCTTGTAAAACAGCGTGAGTTCTTCTCTACGGGGGCGACAATACCTGTTAAATTCCGTATAGAAATGCTCAAAAAACTTTATAAATCAGTAAAGGAAAACGAGCAGGCAATAAACCATGCCTTAAAAGCAGATTTGGGGAAAAGTGATTTTGAGGGCTTTATGTGTGAGGTTGGCTTATCACTTACGGAAATAAGCTATATGATAAAGCACACCAAGAAGTTTGCGAGGAGAAAGCTTGTATACACTCCTCTTCCGCAGTTTGCTTCTACAAGCTTCAAAAAACCGTCACCCTACGGAAATGTGCTTATTATGAGCCCGTGGAACTATCCCTTTCTTCTTACAATAGACCCGTTGGCAGATGCTATTGCGGCAGGAAATACGGTGGTTATTAAGCCAAGTGTATATTCGCACGAAACAAGCAAAATAGTAAAGAAAATCATAGAGGATTGTTTCCCTCCCGAATATGTTTCTGTAGTAACAGGCGGACGAAAGGAAAACAGCGAGCTTTTAGATCAGAAATTTGATATGGTGTTTTTTACAGGCAGTCAGGCGGTAGGCAGGGAAGTTCTCCGTCGGTGCAGTGAGCACCTTACTCCTGCGGTGCTTGAACTTGGTGGAAAAAGTCCCTGCATAGTTGATTCAACAGCCAAGATAAAACTTGCTGCAAAAAGAATTGTTTTCGGAAAATATCTTAACTGCGGTCAGACGTGTGTTGCCCCCGATTATGTCCTTTGCCACAAGGATGTAAAGGCAGAGTTTTTAAAAGAGGTTAAAAAACAAATTAAAAAACAGTACGGTGAAAATCCTCTTAGAAATCCCGACTACGGCAAAATTATAAATGAAAAGCATTTTGACAGAATTAACGGGCTTATAGATAAAGATAAGCTTGTGTGCGGAGGAGAATCGGACAGAAATACTCTTCAGATTGCACCTACGGTTATGGATAACGTAACTTTTGAAGATAAGGTTATGCAGGAGGAGATTTTCGGTCCCTTGCTTCCCATAATTACTTACGATAAGTTTCACGATTTGTTTGAAATTTTAAAGGGCAGACAAAAGCCTCTTGCACTTTACATCTTCTCCGAAAATCGTAAAAACATTAACGCTATTCTTGAAAGAATGTCTTTCGGAGGCGGATGTATAAATGATGTTGTCATACACCTTGCTACAAGTGAAATGGGATTTGGCGGTGTTGGCGAAAGCGGTATGGGTGCATATCACGGAAAGACGGGATTTGATGCATTTTCTCATACAAAAAGCATTGTGGATAAAAAGACCTTTATGGATTTACCAATGCGTTATCAACCCTATGACAGAAAAATTAACGGAAAGCTATTGAAAATGTTTTTGAGATAGTATAAAATTAAAATATATTATATAAGGTGGTTGTAATTATGGCTATTCAGTATTATGATGTTCAGCCTTTTTCAAATCTTCGGGAGATGTTGGAGCTGGCAAAAAACGAATCAGGTGACAAGGTTGCCTATATGTTCAAGGGTAAAAACAAGGAAGTCTGCCAAAGAACATATGCACAGTTTTACGAGGAGGTATATTCCCTCGGTACTGCATTTGCTTCAAAGGGTATCAGTAAGGGACATATTGCCTGCATCGGCGAAAACAGCTATAAGTGGATTAATACATATCTTTCCGTGCTTCTTTCCGACTGCGTGTTTGTAGGTATCGATAAGGAGCTTCCCGCAGCGGATTATCTTCATATTATGGAAGACAGCGACAGCGAGGTTATCTTCTATCAGGGAAAATACGAAGAAACTCTCCGTGAGAAGAGAGCGGAGCTTTCCAAGGTAAAGTTCTTTGTTGGCTTCGACCGTGAAGAACACGACGGAGATTTCCTTTCCTTTGACCTGCTTTTAGAAGAGGGCAGAAAGCTCTATAAAGACGGTGATACAAGCTTCGTTGATATGAAAAACGATTTTGAAGCAATGAAAATGCTTGTATATACATCAGGTACAACAGGTCTTTCAAAGGGTGTAATGCTTAACGAGAAAAACCTTGTTTCCCTTGTTTATCACGGACTTCGTACTGCTACAATCTATACAAAGTGCCTTTCTATTCTTCCGTATCACCATACATATGAAGCGGTTTGCGGTATCCTTGTAGGTATTCATCACAGAGTAACATTATGTATAAACGAAAGTCTTCGTATGATAGCGAAAAACCTTAACATCTATAAACCTGACTATATGTATGTTGTTCCGGCAGTTGCGCTGGCTCTTCATAAAAATGTTCTCAAGAATGCCGAAAAACAGGGTAAACTCAAAGTGCTTCTTACTATGATGAAGGTCAGCAACGGACTTCGTAAGGTAGGCATTGACCTTCGCAGAAAGCTCTTCAAGTCTGTTCATGAGGGCCTCGGCGGAAATCTTTTAGAGGTTGTGTGCGGTGGTGCACCCATTCCCGTTGATACAGCATATTTCTTTGATGCAATCGGTATTATGATTCTTAACGGCTACGGTATTACCGAATGTTCACCCCTTGTAAGTGTAAACAGCCCCAAGGACAGCGATTACAGAACTGTTGGTTATCCGCTTCCGTGCCTTGAAGTTAAGGTTGATGAGCCTGACGAAGACGGTATCGGTGAAATCTGCGTAAAGGGTGACACCGTAATGCTCGGCTATTACAAGAAGCCCGAGCAGACAGCAGAGGTAATTGTTGACGGCTGGTTCCATACAGGTGACTATGGTTATATAAATAAAAAAGGCCAGATTCTTATTACAGGCAGAAAGAAGAACATCATCGTTCTTGACAACGGTAAGAACATCTATCCCGAAGAACTTGAAAAGTATATTTATATGCTCCCCTATGTAAAGGATGCGGTTGTATATGATTCCACTGATGATGGAAAGGTAGTTCTCTGCGCAGAAATTTATCCTGACCCTGAGCTTCTTGGTGATGCTGATATTAATGCAGATGTTCACAGAGTTCTTGCCGAACTTCCCTCATACAAGCAGATAAACAAGATTGTCCTTCGTGATACAGAATTTCCAAAGAATGCTTCTCAAAAGATTGTAAGAGGCAAAATTGAAAAGAAATAAGTTAATGGATAGCAAAACAGCACTGAGAAATCAGTGCTGTTTTGCTATCCAGGAAAAGGGGGTATTGATGCGGAGTTTGTTAAAATCATCAAAACGGTGTGTTGATTCATAGCTTTCATCATACACCTTGTCAAGACGTACCGTTTCGGGGCGTGTGCCGTATACCCAGCCTGTTTCAATGAAGTCAGCGTGCCCGAATCTTTTCTTTTCATCGTTATAGCTTTGCAGTACCTTTCGGTCCTCGGTCGTGAGGTATTTATATCCCTCGTTAAGGCGCTTCTTGGGTGTTGCAAAGTCGGAGCCTAAGGCGTAGTCAAACACGGAATAAGGAGTCTTTTCATAAAGCAACCCTCTTGAAAAGTAGGAAATCATACTCTGGTTTCCGCCGTGTCCGTTGTAAATAAGTATCTTGTCAAAACCGTTGCGGTAGATTTCGCTGCAGGTTTCCTTTAATATCTGCAGTCTTAATTCCGGTGAAAAAAATAACCGTTCCTTTAAATTCGCCTGCTCCCGTCTTTTCACCGAAATACATTGTGGGGAATACCATTGCCGTTTCAATTTCTGCAGCTCTTTTGGCAATTTCAGTTATATGAATAACATCCGTTCCCACAGGCAGATGTTGTCCGTGTTTTTCAAGACACCCCACGGGAAGAATACACAGCCCTTTTGATTCTTTTATTGCATTTTCAAACTCTTCTTCACGAAGATTTTCCCATAACATAAAATCAATTCAATATGATAATTATATCAGTTTTTTATTTTGTGTCAATCTTGCATTGCTGTAAAAAATATGATACAATTAAACAAAAAAGGAGGAATTCATTATGATGGATAAAAAAGTAAAAGAACTTCTCAATCAGCAGATTAACAAGGAACTTTATTCTGCATATCTTTACCTTGATTTCTCAAACTATTTTGAGGACAGGGGTCTTGACGGATTTGCAAATTGGTACTACATTCAGGCACAGGAGGAAAGGGACCACGCAATGCTTTTCTACCGCTATTTGCTTAACAATAACGAAAAGGTAACTCTTGAAGCTATTGCAAAGCCTGACAAGGTACTTGACAGCGATATGACAGTGCTTAAAGCAGGTCTTGAGCACGAGGAATATGTAACTTCCCTTATCAATGATATTTATGCAGCGGCATATGATGTTAAGGATTTCCGTGCTATGCAGTTCCTTGACTGGTTTGTAAAGGAACAGGGAGAAGAAGAGGAAAATGCAAACGACCTCATCACAAAAATGGAACTTTTCGGCGCTGACCCCAAGGGACTTTATATGCTGAATGCGGAACTTGGTGCGCGTGTTTACACAGCACCCTCTCTTGTCCTTTGATACAAAAACACCAAAGGTGATATCGCACAGTTGTGTGATATCACCTTTTTCTTAGGAAAATAATTTGACTTTCGAAATACCTTCGTATTCTAATATATTAACAAACAAAATGAAAGTTGATATAATGGCGTATGGTGAAGATTATCATCTGAGTTCCTGACTTTTCAAAAGGCAGGAAATATCCCTGGAAATGGGTTCAGGAATCTTTGTGATAATGGTTTTTTCGACTTCTTCCATACGGAAGATGCAATCTTTGAGAGCCTCTTTCAAAAGGTCGGGGAGAGTATGGTCCATAGCATCGGTATATACCCCAACAGACTGTATCCTGCCCAGACAGCAGTAGCAGGGGACAAGACAGCAGTTTCTCCCCGTGCGAAGAAGCTCGCTGAAAGAGCAGGTGTTATGATACAATTGATGGGTGACAAATAAAAAAGAAAATAAAATTGGTGTGACATCAGCTTCAAAGTACTACCGTATCAGCAGAAATGCAATCTATGAATGGCGTGCAAAATATGACGGCAAGAGCTGGAAAAGTCTTGTAAGAGTGGTAAACAAGTGGATAAAGCCCGAAATCAAACAGAAGCAAACGAGAAAACCAAAGCCGTATCAAAGAGCAGACTATCCGGGACAAAAGGTACAGGTATATGTTAAATTTGTACCGTCATATTGTGTTGTTAATGGAGAGAAATATTATCAATATACTGCGGTAGATGAGTGTACACGTTGGACTTTCAGAGAAATGTATGATGAGCATAGCACATACAGTTCAACAGATTTTTTAAAGAAATTGATATTAAGCTGTCCATTCCCGATAAGAGAGATACAAACCGACAACGGAACAGAGTTTACCAGAGCATTAATGAGTAACGATGGTAAGCCTTCCTTGTTTGAAGAAATGCTTGAAGTATGTGGTATAAAGTATCACAGAATACGAGTAGCTACACCAAGGCATAACGGCAAAGTGGAAAGACAACATCGTACTGATGAAAAGAGATTTTACAAGAAAATAAAAATGTATAATCTTGCTGATGGCAGAAAGCAGCTTGCCAGATATAACAAAAAATCAAACAATATACCAAAGATTTGCTTAGGATATCTAACACCAAATGCAATGCTCAAAAAATATTTAGGTGTACTGTAAGTAACTAAGGCGTAAAGCAAGGCTTTGCTTACGCCATATGAATATTATATAATATGCGTTTTGTCAAGGTAAGACTGCATAGCAGCTCCACCTTGACAAGGGTAGTTTGGAGTAACTCTTTTTATTTTTTAAGAAAAGTGTCACCCATCATTGACTATTTAACATAATAAATTTTTCATTTGCAGAAAAAACACTTTATTTTGACAAACTGATATGCTATAATATTATAGATATATTGTAGGTGATGGAAATTGACTTTACCCGAGGCTTTCAAAGAAAGAATGAAAACTGACCTTAAAAATGAATATGACAGCTTTCTTCAAAGCTATGAGGAGGAGCCGACCATTGCACTTCGTGTAAATACGCTTAAGCTCAGGGCAGAGGAATTTAAAAATACCGTTGACTTTTGCGGAGATAGTGTATCATGGTGTCCCACCGGCTTTTATTATGACGGAAAAAAGGGAAATCATCCCTCCAGTATTGCAGGGCTTTTTTATTCGCAGGAGCCATCTGCCCAGATTGCGGCGGAGCTTGCAGGCGTAGAGAAAGGGGACAAGGTGTTGGACCTTTGTGCCGCACCCGGTGGAAAAAGCACTCAGCTTGCGGCAAAGCTTCAGGGCGAGGGGCTTTTGGTTTCCAACGAGGTAAATTCCGGCAGGGCAAAAATTCTTTGCGAAAATATAGAACGAATGGGAATAAAAAATGCCGTTGTCACCAATATGTATCCTGAAAAAATGGAAAAGCTTTTTCCATGCTTTTTTGATAAAATAGTTGTTGATTCTCCCTGCAGCGGAGAGGGAATGTTCCGCAAGGACGAGCTAGCTGTGCAGGAATGGAGTATTGAACATACCCAGTCCTGTGCGGAAAGACAGCTTCTTATTCTGGACTCTGCGTATAAAATGCTTGCACCCGGCGGAAAATTAGTATATTCAACCTGTACTTTTGCAAGGGTTGAAAATGAGGGCGTGGCAGAAAAATTTGCCGATAAATATCCCGACATTACACTTCTTGAAATGCATCGGCTGATGCCCCATAAAATAAAGGGCGAGGGACATTTTTCCGCACTCTTTGAAAAAAACGGGGAAAAGAAAACAGAAAAGTTTTCCGCTCCTGTTCCTGCAAAAAAGGAAATGATAGAAGCTTTCAGAATATTTGAAAAAGAAAACCTCTACATAACTCTTGACGGCAATTTTGTTTCTTTTGGTGAATTTTTATATCTGCCACCGAAAGAAATGCTCTCTCTTGATAAAATTAAATGTGTCCGTCCAGGTCTTTGCCTTGGTGAAGTGAGAAAGGGCAGATTCATCCCGTCGCACCATTTGTGTATGGCTCTTAAAAAAGATGATTTTAAACGCACAATATGTCTTTCTGATGAAGAAATATCTCTTTATATAAAGGGACAGGCAATTATGCGTGATGGGGAAAAGGGCTACGGTGCAATGCTCTATAAAGAAAAATATCCCATCGGATGGTATAAGCTCAGCGACGGCTGTGCTAAAAATCACTATCCTAAATATCTCAGAAAGGTTTGATTTTATGTTTAATGTATGGCACAATATAAACCCCGAAAGAATCAAGAAAGACGACTTCCTCGGTGTTATTGAAATCCGCAAGGGCGGAAGAAATAAATACGAGCTTGATAAGGAAACCGGTATGATTATCCTTGACAGAGTGCTCTATACCTCCACTCACTACCCTGCAAACTACGGGTTTATTCCCCGTACCTATGCAGATGACGGTGACCCTCTTGATGTGTTGGTGCTTTGTCAGGAGAAAATAGACCCTCTTGTGCTTGTGCGTTGTTATCCTATCGGTGTTTTGAAAATGATAGACGATGGAAAGGTTGACGAGAAAATTATTGCAATTCCTTTCAGCGACCCTACCTATGCAGGGTACAAGGATATTCACGAGCTTCCCGACCATATGTCAAGGGAAATATCCCATTTCTTTGAAGTATATAAAATGCTTGAAAATAAAGAAACTGCAGTAAAAGAGGTTCTCGGAAGAGAAGAGGCAGAAGAAATTATACAAAGCTGTATTGATTGCTATAAAGAAAAAATCTTAGGATAAGGGTGAAAATTATGGCAACCCCACTATTTGTACTTGCATCAAAATCTCCCAGAAGACGGGAGCTTCTTAAAAAAATAGGTATACAGGCGGAAATAATGAGGGCAAATGTTGACGAATCCTCCGTAGGGGAGCTTTCTCCCGAGAAGACCGTGACGGAGCTTGCCCTCTTAAAAGCATCCGACGTGGCAAAGTATTTCCGCGGAGATACATATGTAATCGGTGCTGACACCGTTGTTTCGCTGGATGGTGAAATTTTCGGAAAACCGCAGAATATTGAGGATGCTAAGAACATACTCAGAAAACTCAGCGGAAAAAAGCACAGCGTTTATACAGGGTACTGTGTAGTCCATTGCAAAAGCGGTAATATCGTATCAAAATACGAAAAAACAGACGTTTATTTCAAGGAGCTTTCTGACCGTGAAATTGATGCCTATATAAAAACGAGAGAGCCTATGGATAAGGCAGGCGGATACGGTATTCAGTAAAAGGGAAGTATGTTTGTTGAAAAGATTGACGGTGATTATTTCAATGTTGTAGGTCTTCCCATATGTGCCCTTGCCAAGCTTTTTGATAAGGAGTTTGGAGTAAACCTGTTATAAGGAATGAATGAAATGAAAAAATTCAGTAAAAAACATGTTATAATATACAGTGCAGTAACGCTAATCATACTGATACTGGCGGCATTTTCCTTTAAACTGGGAAATAATCCCGTATCAAACGCCATAGGAACTGTCATTTCTCCTGTGCAAAGTGTTTGTAGCTCCGCTTTTAACGGAGTAAAAGGTTTCTTCGGAAATATTTTCAATGCAGGGAATATGGCTGAGGAAAATGAGAAGCTCCGTGAAGAGGTCTATACTCTTAAAGATGAACTCAGGATGCTTGACGGTTATAAAACAGAGAATGACCGCCTGCAGAAACTTCTTGACCTTAAGGAGTCACGCACAGATTTTAACAGTATAGGTGCAAATATAATCGGCAAAAAAATTGATGATGAGAACAGTATTATAACCATAGACAAAGGCTCAAAAGATGGCGTAGAAGTAAATAGTGTTGTTTTTGTGCCTGAGGGTTTAGTGGGTGTTGTTTTTGAGGTCAACACAAACTACTCCAAAATAAAGACAATTTTTGACGCGGAAAGCTCTGTTTCTGCTATTTGTCTGAGAAGCGGAGATATGGGAATTGCTGAGCCAGTGGAAAATATGACAACAGGCGGAAAATGTGCTCTCAATTATATTGACAGAAGTGCAAAGACAGTTATAGGTGACGTAATAGAAACATCAGGGACAGGCGGTATTTATCCAAGAGGCATTGTCATAGGTAAAATTACCCAGATAAAGGAAGACAGCAGAAATCTTACCTTAAGTGCGGTTCTTGAAACAGAGGTAAATATTAACAGACTTGACAGGGTTCTTGTAACGGTAAAGTAAATATCCGCTATCATTGGAAGTGATTTAGTGAAATATGTGTGGAAAATAGCGGGGATTTATCTGGCATTTTTGCTTCAGTCCCTCATATTTGAAAATTTAAGAATGTTTTCCTGTTCCCCAGACCTTTTAGCGGCAGTTGTTATAATTGCAGCGGTATCTGAAAATTTTGTGCCTGCTTCAATACTGGGAGGATTTGCAGGGCTTTTATATGATGTAATGTATGGTGAGGTTTTTGGCATAAATTTACTTCTTTATACATACCTTGCCCTTTTGGTAAGTCTTGCAACGGACAGAAGAAGCTCAAACTCACCTCTTATTATGAGCTGGGTTTGTTTCGTGAGCATAGCATCTTTGGAAATAGTAATTGCCCTTTTTAAAACGGCAATGGGAAATACCCCTGCATTTGGGCAGTTATGTGCAAATATTTTAGTTAAGGGCTTATTCGGGGCATTGTTTGCACTTTGCTTTGTCCTTATTGTTCAGTATATCAAGAGGAAAAGAGTGGAAACTTCCGAAATAGCTCAGAAAAAGGAGGCGGCAGAATGAAACCGAGAAGGTACATAGCAGCCTACACCTTATTTTGCATTGTGATTTCTGTTATGGTAATGCGTCTTGTTAATCTTCAGATTGCAAACGGAAATTACTACCGTGAAAAAAGTGACACCCGTACTGTGCGAAGTGTTGAGCTTATAGCACAGCGTGGTGAAATCCTCGATCGTAACGGACGGCCGATTGTAACCAACAGAACTGCATACAATGTGTATATTCTCTCAAGCAGAAACCGTACAGCGGCAGAGCTTAATGACATAATCTATAAGCTTTCTGTTACCATAAAGGATTACAGGGAATATGTAAAAAGTATTCTGCCCATAGAAATTGGGGAGGGTGCATATCGTTTTATTGATGAAAAAGCAGATAAATGGAAAAGCGATAACGGCATTGAGGAGAATTTAACTGCAGGGGAAACGGTGGAATTTCTTAAAAGTAGGTATGATATTGCCGGATATTCTATGGAGGATACTCTCTCCGTTGCAGGAACACGGCTTAATATGACTAACCGCGGATTCTCAATGGCATCACCTTATCTTTTTATGGAGGATGTTCCCATCGAGGAAATCTGTATTATAAAAGAGCAGTCAGAAAAATTCCCCAATGTCAGCATCCTGACACAGCCCGTAAGGGAATATCCGTATAAAAGTCTTGGTGCCCATATGCTCGGCAGAGTAGGGCTTATAAGTGCTGAGGAATATGAAAAAAATTCTGAAAACGGATATACGATTAACTCCAATATCGGTAAAAGCGGTATTGAAAAATATCTGGAGGATTATCTCCGCGGTGAAAACGGAAGCGGTAATGTAGAACAGTCAAACGACGGTTACAGCGTTGGGCAGAGTGTGGAGAATTCTCCCGTAAGTGGAAGAAATGTCAATCTTACCATTGATATTGATATGCAGGTTGCCTGCGAGGAAGCATTAAAAGAAACGGTTAATAATATAAGAAGCAGTGCAGGTTCTGTCGAGGGCGGAAGCAGTGCTGATGCGGGAAGTATGGTTGTGATAGACGTAAATACGGGCGATATACTCGCAATGGCATCATACCCGTCATATGAGGTAACAACATTTACGGAAAATTATAATCTGCTTCTTAACAATCCCTCAAAACCTCTGTTTAACCGTGCACTTGCAGGAACATATTCACCTGCCTCCACGTTTAAACTTCTTGTAGGTACAGCGGCACTTGAGGAAGGAATAATAACCCGTGACGATACAATCTTTGACACAGGAAAGTATACCTATTTCAAGGATTATCAGCCTGCCTGCTGGATATATAATCAGACAGGGGCAACTCACGGATATGTAAATGTGTCACAGGCAATACGTGATTCGTGTAATGTGTTCTTCTTTGATGTTGGAAGAAGATTGGGTATTGAAACCGTGGATAAATATGCGGAAAAATTCGGCTTTGGTCAGCCAAGCGGAATTGAGCTTGCAGATGAGGAAAAAACGGGCGTTGTAGCAGGACCTGAAAACAGAAAGAAAAACGGAGGGATATGGTATCCCGGTGACGTGTGTCAGACAGCAATCGGGCAGTCGGATACCCTTGTCACTCCCGTTCAGCTTGCAAACTATATTGCAACCATTGCCAACGGTGGGACACGTTACAGACCGCATCTGATAAAATCCATACACAATGCAGACGGTACGATAAGTGAGGAAACCTCCCCTGAAATTTTAGATACTGTAAGCATTACTCCCGAAAACCACGAAGCAATTATCCGCGGTATGCGGATGGTTGTAACAGAGGGTACGGCACAGAAAGCTTTTGCAGGTTGCAAGGTTTCAGTTGCGGCAAAAACAGGTAGTGCACAGACATCAGGAAGCCATACAAACGGTGTATGTGTCGCATTTGCACCTTACGAGGAGCCGCGAATAGCTATTGTCTGCATTATTGAAAAGGCGGGCAGCGGTTCAAATGTGGCACAGGCAGTAAGAAAGGTTGTTGACAGTTACTTTAATTACGAGGATGAAAACGACATAGAAACAAATACTCTTACAAGATAGGAGAACATATATGGAGAAGCTTGTTGTAAAAGGGCGTGGAGAGAAAATTGAGCTTTGTTTTTCAGCTTGTGAAAATCTTTCCGACGCGCTTATACAGTTACAAAAGAAAAAAAGCTTCTTTAACAATTCGGAAGTAAAAATAAGCTACGACGGGATAAAGCTTGGCTATAACGGAGAAATGGAGTTTGAAAAGGAACTCAAAAAGCTTTTCGGGGATAATATAACTCTCGAAAAAAAGCACCGACTTTCAAGGAAACAGATTGAGTATTCTCTCTGTGAAAACGAAAGAATTTTAAAAGTTATACACAAATCTCTCAGAAGCGGTGATGTCGTTGAGAGTCGTGGCGACCTTGTAATCTACGGAGATGTTAACCCCGGTGCAACCGTTAAAGCGAGAGGGAACATTACCATTATCGGTGTTTTCCGCGGAACGGCACATATAACGGGAGAGGGCAGAGTTTATGCCGCCTATATGAATCCCTGTCAGATAAAAATTGGGAAAGTCTGTTCCTACAACAAAAATACAGAAAATGTCGGTTCTGCCGTGGCAATAGCGGAAAACGGCGAAATAATCTTGGAAAGATTATAATTTTGATATAGACCGACAGACAAAAATATGATAAAATTACCCGTGGGG
>JAFTUL010000047.1 GCA_017466275.1 Clostridia bacterium
AAGTATCCTATAATTCGTTGTTCATCACTTGGAAATCCCGCCCAGTATTCCAAAGTGGAATCTTCTTGATTCTTACAAGTATCGCAAAAAGCTTCTTTATCTATGAAATTATCAGCATTTACATATTTGCTGTGTGCTTCTACATAGCATTGGTATAACTCCTCTGCCTTGTCTTTAGGAGATATTCTTTCCACCCTGCATTTCTTTAGTGCTTGCCTGATATGTTTTCTTGAACTTGATGGAAGGGATTCAATATCAAATGGAGCCTCTCTTATAAGGTACCACCAACCCGTTTCCTCTTGGCAATCAAAATCGCTCATCCACCTTGCAAGAACTGCTTTTTTTCCTATTGGGGTCTTCCATATCTGTCCGTTGTCAACAGTACTTGTATCTACACATTCGTATGGCAACACATCAGGAATTACTGCCCGATTATAATATTTCCATTCCATAACAGATTCTCCTCAACTTTTAGAAATTGCTGACATAGGCTTATTCCTGATTCTCTATCAGTTTGTATATTTTTAATCTTTTGCTTTTTGAAACAAGTCCTACTCTTTTAAACCTTGCGGTTTCAATGCCTTTTATACTCGGAATATTATCTGTTTTCACTATCATATAAGCAGCTTTCGAGCCTAAGGATTGCTCGTTATTTATAAAGTTCAACACATTTTTATATATTCCTTTTCCCCTATACGCCTTTGCCGTTTGACAAGGGCCTATATCGATATCTTCCTTTTTCATAAATGGGAATTTAAAACATTTACCTATGACATAAGATGTGTGCATTATATCCCCCTTCTCCTGGTTTTTTACATAATAAATCGCTAATCTGCCTTTTGAAATTAAAAAGAAGAAAACTCTGCTTAATAAAGTAATAAAGCTAAGTTTTTCGCCGCCTATTTTAAAATCGAACAATTTAATTTGCTTTTTATCTACAATATAATCTATTTGTGTTTTCTCGTTTCCATGGTATTTAAACATATATTAATATCTGCTTATATCCATATCATACCTCTATCAAACTTTTACTTCTTTCCATCTTTTCTTCATACTCTTCCACAGTCACCTTCCCTGTTCTGAGAAGCCAATCCCCCAAATCTTCGGCAGTATCCATTCCGTCCTGAGAGATGCCCTCCTGTTTTACAAAGGCACGCCATACAGTAAGAAGAATTATTTTAATATCACCTATAAATGTAATGTTTTTTATGTATTCAAGGTCGTAGTTTATTTTCTCTTCCCACGTGATTCCGTTCCTGCCGTTAATCTGTGCAAGACCAGAAAGTCCGGGGCGTACACTTTGACGTTTCATCTGTTCCTCTGTAAAGAAAACCATATCACGGACAAGCTGAGGACGTGGCCCTACAACCGACATATCACCCTTAAGTATATTGAATGCTTCGGGTAATTCATCAAGACTTGTTGCACGGAGCATCTTTCCAAATTTTGTTAGCCTTACTTCGTCGGGAAGTAATTCGCCGTTTTCACCACGCTCGTTTGTCATACTGCGAAATTTATAAAGATAGAATATATTTCCGTCTTTTCCCGGTCGCGCTTGTTTGAACAGTACAGGACTGCCAAGCTTTATTTTGATTAATACCGCTACAATTATGTAAAGCCACGAAAAAACAATAATGGCTGCTAATGCACAGACTATATCAAACAGACGTTTGAAATACTTTTCATACATCAAAATAACCCCTTAATTATATCAATTACTTTCTGTTGTTGCTCTTTTGTCATCTTTATATCACTAGGGAGGCACAATCCTCTGCGGAATATATCCTCGCCCACATTGTCACCTGCAGTTATGAAATCATATCCTTGATATACAGGTTGCATATGCATTGGTTTCCAGATGGGGCGAGCCTCAATATTTTCCTTTTTAAGAGTAAGACGGATTTCTTCGGGATTTGTCTTTTTCATTCCTTCTTCTGCTATAAGCATACAACTAAGCCAGAAGTTGGGAACAGCACATTCTTCATAAGGATTCATACTTACAGGCAAATCTTTGAGACCTTCCTTATAACGGAAATATATTTCCTCTTTCAATTTTCTGTGTTCTTCAAGGTGAATAAGCTGTCCTCTGCCGATACCTGCAACGATATTACTCATACGGTAGTTGTAGCCGATTTCTTCGTGCTGATACCAAGGAGCCTGTTCTCTTGCCTGAGTTGAGAAGAAACGAACCTTCTGCACAGCCTCTTCATCATCAGAAAGGAACATTCCGCCGCCTGATGATGTTATAATCTTGTTTCCGTTAAAGCTTACCGCACTGTACTTACCGAAAGAGCCTGTCTGCTTTCCTTTATATGTAGCTGAAAGCGATTCCGCAGCATCTTCTATCAGAACAACCCCATGCTCATCACAAAGAGCCTTTATCTCATCAATTTTAGATGGTGTGCCGTAAAGGTGAACGAGCATAACAGCTTTTACCCTGCCCTTGTATTTTTCAAGTGCAATTTTCAGAGCCGCGGGGTCCATATTCCAGGTGTCACGCTCACTATCCACAAAAACCTGAGTTCCGTTTTCGTAGCTGACGGGGTTTACTGTTGCCGCAAAGGTAAGGTCGGAGCAAATAACAATATCATCCTCACAAATTCCTGCAAGCTTTACCGCAAGGTGAAGTGCGTGTGTGCCTGCTGTCATTGCCGCTGCCGATTTTACTCCCACAAAGGATGACATTTCATTTTCAAACTCTGTCACATTTTTACCGAGAGGAGCTACCCAATTCGTATCAAAAGCTTCTTTTATAAACTCCTGCTCTTCCCCGTGCATTGTCGGTGTTGAGAGCCAAATTCTTTCGTTGTTACTCATCACAATTCTTCCTCTCGTATGGGCGTTTTGCACACATCACCCACAATTTTACCATTATATTATAGTACACTTGTTCAAAATAGTCAATATAAGAATCAAAAGGTAACACTTTTTTAATAATTTATGAATTTTCAAAAAAGCCTTTACTAATATAATAAAATATGGTAAAATAATCGAAGAATTTTGTTTTTTTAATATTTTTCCAAATAAGGGAAAAATTAAGAGGTAGAAATATGATTAATGACAAGAAAGTTATCTTTTCGGGCATACAGCCCTCCAGCGATTCCGTGACTCTCGGGAACTACTTGGGAGCACTCAAAAACTGGGTTACACTTCAGGACGAATACAGCTGTATTTTCAGCGTTGTGGATATGCACGCAATCACAGTAAGGCAGGAGCCTGCACAACTCCGTAAGAACACTCTTTCACTTCTTGCTCAGTACATTGCCTGCGGACTTGATGCTGAAAAGAACATTATGTTTATTCAGAGCCATGTCCCCCAGCATGCTGAACTCAGTTGGATACTTAACTGTTTTACGCAGATGGGTGAGCTTAACAGAATGACACAGTTCAAGGACAAGAGCCAGAAGCACCCCGAAAACATCAATGCAGGTCTTTATACTTATCCTGTGCTGATGGCGGCTGATATTCTGCTTTATCAGACAGACCTTGTTCCCGTAGGTGCTGACCAGAAACAGCATCTTGAACTTGCAAGGGATATTGCCCACCGTTTTAACACACTTTACAGCGATACATTCGTTGTTCCCGACGCATATATTCCTGCAAAGAATGCAGGTGCAAAGATTATGAGTCTGCAGACTCCCACAGCAAAGATGTCAAAGAGTGACCCCAACCCCAACGGTTGTATTTTCCTCCTTGATAAACCCGAGGATATTATCCGCAAGGTTAAGAGAGCCGTTACCGACTCTGAGGCGGAGGTTTGCTACCGCGAGGGTAAGGATGGCATAAACAATCTCCTTACAATCTACTCAACCGTTACAGGAAAGAGCGTAGATGAGGCAGTGGCTGAATTTACAGGCAGAGGGTATGGTGATTTCAAGTTAGCAGTCGGTGAAGCTGTGGCTGAGCATCTACGTCCTATTCAGGAGAGATATGATGACCTTATGAAAAACAAAGACTATCTTGAGTCTGTATATAAAAAAGGTGCGGAATCGGCATTCTCCATTGCACGCCGTACTGTTACAAAAGTTAAAAAGAAAGTCGGATTTATTATCTGAGAGGTAAATTATTATGAGTAATAACGGCGTTTTGTTTGCTTTCATAATAGCGTTTGTGGTAACATTTGCAACAACACCTTTCGTAAAAAGGCTTGCTTTTAAGATAGGTGCGGTAGACGTTCCGAAGGACAATCGCAGAATGCACAAAAAACCGACTGCCCGCCTTGGCGGACTGGCAATTTTCCTTGGGTTTATAGTAAGTGTTATTGCATATGCCACTATGGACAGAGAGCTTGCAGGAATGCTTATTGGTTGCTGTATTATAGTTACATTGGGAATATTTGACGATATATATGCCCTGAGTGCAAAGCTGAAGCTTGTTGTACAAATAATTGCCGCACTTTTCCCAATTCTCGCAGGGGTGCAGATTGACTTTATCCGTGTTCCGGGATTCATTTCCGAAACAGGATACCTTGCTTTGGGTTGGATGGCTATTCCCGTTACGCTTATCTGGGTTATAGGAATTACGAATGCAACAAATCTCCTTGACGGGCTTGACGGACTCGCTTGCGGTGTTTCCTCAATATCGGCACTGACACTTCTGTGTATTGCACTTATTGTAGGAGAGCCGGAAATTGCATTTGTTACAAGCGCTCTTGCGGGTGCTTGCTTCGGTTTTCTTCCTTATAATTTCAACCCTGCGAAGCTGTTTATGGGAGACACAGGGGCGTTATTCCTCGGGTTTGTGCTTGCAACCACTTCTGTGCAAGGACTTTTCAAGGGCTACGCCGTAATCAGCGTTGCCGCACCCATTTTAATATTGGGGCTTCCGATTTTTGACACGGTTTCTGCAATACTCAGGAGGGTTAAGAATCATCAGCCCATTATGTCCCCCGACAGAGGGCATCTTCATCACAGATTGATTGATGCAGGTTTTTCACAGAAGCAAGCCGTTTCCATAATTTACGGACTGTGCCTCATTTTGTGTGTGGTTGCAGTCGGACTTATTGCAACGGGTGCTATATCCTTGTGGGCACTTGCAGTTGTACTTTTGGGCTTCACCGTTTTCTGGTGGCTGACACCGAAAATTATTGAAGTTCTTACAGAAAATAAAGAAGAACACAAATAAACTCAGGAGGAACTTATGATTAAAGTATTTACAGTTTTCGGAACAAGACCGGAGGCCATCAAGATGGCTCCGCTTATCTATGAGCTTCAGTCACGCCCTTCTATTGACTGTAAGGTATGTGTTACCGCACAGCACCGTGAAATGCTCGATATGGTGCTTAATCTTTTTAAGATTACACCCGATTTCGACCTTAATATTATGACAGAAAGACAGACTCTTGCAGGAATCACTACCAAGGCACTTACAGGTCTTGAAGAGGTTTTCCGTCAGGAAAAACCCGACCTTGTGCTTGTACACGGTGATACATCTACAACTTTTGCAGGAAGTCTTGCGGCTTATTACAATCAGGTAAAGGTTGGTCACGTTGAGGCAGGTCTTCGTACTTATGATAAGTACTTCCCATTCCCCGAGGAAATGAACCGCCGTCTTACGGGGGTTATTTCCGATTTGCACTTCTCACCTACGAAAAACAACCGTGCTAATCTTATAAATGAAGGTGTTAATCCTGATAGTATTTTCGTAACAGGAAATACTGTTATAGATGCATTTAAGACAACTATCAGAAAGGATTTCTCTTTTGCAGGTACACCTCTTGAGGGAATTGATATGGATAAACGCATAATCCTTATGACGGCACACAGAAGGGAAAACTTGGGAACTCCCCTCGAAAACATATGCAAGGCAGTTGCCCGTATTGTAAGGGATTTCCCCGATATTGAGGTTATTTATCCCGTGCATCTTAACCCTGCGGTAAGAGAAACTGCAAATGCAATCCTCGGCAATATCCCGAGAGTTCATCTTGTAGAGCCTCTTGATGTTGATGTGCTTCACAATGCTATGAACAAGGCACATCTTATCCTTACAGACTCAGGCGGACTTCAGGAGGAAGCTCCTGCACTCGGTAAACCCGTTTTGGTTCTCCGCGGTGAAACAGAGCGTCCCGAAGCAACAGAAGCAGGCACAGTTAAGATTGCAGGTACGGAAGAGGATATTATTTATTCTCTTACCTCCCAGCTTCTTACTGACGAAAACGAATACCACAAGATGAGTGTTGCAGTTAACCCCTACGGTGACGGAAATGCTTCCAGAAGAATAGCTGATGCTATCCTCTACCACTTCGGTGTTACAAGCTGCCGCCCTGTTGAGTGGCTCTGATTATGAAAAGCAATCACAAAGAGATATTTCAGGCACTGAATTCAATAACTCAGTTAGGTCTTAGCGTTATAATTTCCTTTCTCTTATGGATTTTTATTGCTATGTGGGTAAGGGATAAGTTTAACCTTGGAAATTTTGTTATGCTTATAGGCGTACTGTTAGGACTGGGAAGTGCAGTTTTATCTTTTGTAAAATTTTGCAAACTTATCTCTACAAGGGAGAACAGCAATGAAAAATAATTCTGTATATAAAGATGCTTTAAAGGTAAGCGGATGGATTTTCTTATTTGGTGCCATTGAGTTTTTGATTTTTACGTTGGCTTTAACCTTCCGCACGGATGTCCTGTTGGGAGTGCTGTATGGCTGTGCTTTTGCATCCCTTAGCTTCTTCTATTTGGCATCGTGTGTAAAAAAATCAGTTGAAAAAGATGAAAAAGCGGCAAAAATCTATATGGCAATGAGTTATAATTTAAGACTTATTTCAACTGCCGTTATGGTTATTTTTGCAGTGCGTATTGAAAACATATATTTATGGGCGGCGATTATTCCTTTATTTTTTCAGAGAATCGCTGTTTATGCTGTTGAATTTCTTAATTCACGCAGAAAAAAAGGAAGTGAAAATTATTGAACGTTCGAGGACCTAAAATACTGTTTGAAATTCCTGTATTGGGCGGAATACCGATAACCGAAACCATTCTGAACGGTTGGATTGTTGTAGCGGTTGTCACAATCTTTTGTTTTATTCTTGGAAGAAATTTGTCGACAAGGAATCCTTCAAAAAGACAGATGCTTGCTGAAAAAGCCGTCACCATGCTCAGAGACCTTGTTAAGACTACAATGGGAGAACACAACCTTTTCTTTCTTCCGTATGTAGGTGCACTTTTTTCTTATTCAATCCTCTCAAGTATGATGGGGATTTTTGGACTTCGCGCACCGACAGGAGATATTAACACTACTGTGGCATTTGCACTTATTGCATTCTTTCTCATCCAGTTTTACGGAATTAAAAACAATGGTTTAGGCGGTTGGCTTAAGGGATTTATAGAACCCGTTCCGTTTATGCTGCCGTTGAATCTTGTCGGAGAACTTGCAAATCCCATTTCTATGGCTTTCCGTCATTTTGGTAACATTGCATCGGGAATTGTAATAACCATTCTCATATACGGAGCGTTGGCGGGACTTAGCAGAATAGTGCTTGGTTGGATTCCCGTTATAGGGTCAATACCATTCCTTCAGGTTGGTATCCCTGCATTTCTTTCACTTTACTTTGATTTATTCTCAAGTTTCCTGCAGGCTTATATTATATCAATGCTTACTATGGTTTATGTCGGCAATGCAAACGAAGCACCATCGGTTAGTGAATAATTTTTAATTTATATATTTTTTGGAGGTATTTATTATGGAAATGACAGAAGCTATCGTAAAAGCAGCATCCGCAATCGGTGCAGGTATCGCAATGATCGCAGGTATAGGCCCCGGTATTGGTCAGGGTTATGCGGCAGGTAAGGCTGCAGAGGCAGTAGGCCGTCAGCCCGAGGCAAAAGGTGAAGTTACATCCACAATGCTTTTTGGTTGTGCTGTTGCTGAATCAACAGGTATTTACAGCCTTGTTGTTGCAATGATTCTTCTCTTTGCAAATCCCCTTATCTAAGCAGTCTGAATGGGGTGGGAATCCACCCCCGCACAAAATTGGTAAGGAGGTTTGAAAATGGAAAGATTTCAGGAATTTGTAGCGATTGCCCCGTGGACAATGATTTTCACTTGGGTAAATCTGCTTATCCTTGTATTGGTTATGAAAAAGCTCCTTTTTAAGCCTGTTATGAATATGTTTGCCCAGCGTGAACAGGAAGTCGGCTCTATGTATGAAAAGGCTGAAACAGCACAAAAAAACGCAGAAGAAATGGAAAGCGAATATACCGAAAAGCTTTCTGCCGCAAAGGAGGAGGCATCCCGCATTATGAAGGATGCAACTCACGAAGCTACTCTTCGCGGAGAGCAGATTGTGTCGGAGGCACAGCAGAAGGCTTCCGCTATTGTAACAAAGGCTCAAAAGGAAATTGAACGCGAAAAGGAAGCAGCAGTAAAGGAAATTAAAGAGGATATTGCATCCATTGCAGTCGATATTGCCGGAAAGGTTATTGAAAAAGACCTTACCGCAAAGGACCACGAAAGGCTTTTGGAGGAGTTTATAGAAAGCTCCGGTGAAGAAAAGTGAAATCAGCAGCAATAACATATGCACATTCATTATTCTCTCTTGCGAAGGAAGAAAACAAAGAACAGGAAATTTTTGAGGAATTGACTGAGCTTGTCGGGATATTTACAGAAAATCCCGAATATACGGTTTTGCTTGATTCCCCTACTGTAAATGTTTCTGAAAGATGTAATCTTGTTGACGAGGCATTTTCAGCGTGCGGTGAATATGTAAAGAATTTCCTAAAAATACTTTGCGAGAAAAAGTATATTCATATTTTCCCCGAATGCGTAAAGGAATATGAAAAGCAGTACAATAAAAAGCTTGGTATCGAAAAGGTTACTGCAATAACAGCAGTTCCTCTCAGTGATGAACTCCGTGAAAAGCTTATAAAAAAGCTTGAAAAAGATACCGGCAAGACGATTGCACTTGAACAGAGGGTTGATAAATCAATCCTTGGCGGTATAATTTTAAGAACTGAAAATTCGCAGACGGACGCAAGTGTGCGCGCAAGACTTGAGGGTATCCGCACAGAGCTTTCGTCGCAGTAAATAGACTGAAGGTGATATAATGCAGCTTAAATCTGATGAAATCAGCAAAATTATAAAAGACCAGATAAAAAACTACTCAAACAAAATTGAGCAGAAAGAAACAGGTTATGTTGTTGAGGTTGGCGACGGTATTGCCAAGGTAAAAGGGCTTGATAACTGTATGAGTAATGAGCTTGTAGAGTTTTCAAACGGCGAGGTTGCAATGGCACTTAACCTTGAAGAAAACTTAGTCAGCCTTGTTATTCTCGGCACAGATGCCGAAATCCGTGAGGGAGATATAGTTAAGCGTACAGGTACCGTTGTAAGCGTGCCCGTAGGCGAAGAAATGATTGGCAGAGTTGTAAACTCTCTCGGTCAGCCAATTGACGGTAAGGGTGAAATCAAAACAACCGAGCGTCGTCCCATTGAATCCCCTGCACCCGGAATTATCGAAAGAAAGTCCGTAAGTGTTCCCCTCCAGACAGGAATCAAGGCTATTGATTCCATGATTCCCATTGGTCGCGGTCAGCGTGAGCTTATTATAGGTGACCGTCAGACGGGTAAATCCACAATCGGTCTTGATACAATCATCAATCAGAAAGGCAAGGATGTTATCTGTATCTATGTTGCAATAGGACAGAAAAAATCCACAGTTGCCCAGCTTGTTGATACTTTGGAGAAAAACGGTGCAATGGATTACACAACCGTTGTAGCGGCAACTGCTTCCGAGCTTGCTCCCATGCAGTATATTGCCCCCTACTCCGGCTGTGCTATCGGCGAGTACTTTATGTATCAGGGAAAAGATGTTCTTGTAGTTTACGACGACCTTTCCAAGCACGCTGTAGCTTATCGTGCACTTTCTCTTCTTATACGCCGTCCTCCGGGACGTGAAGCGTACCCCGGTGACGTATTCTATCTTCATTCCAGACTACTTGAGCGTGCGGCTCGTCTTGCCCCCGAATACGGTGGCGGTTCCCTCACTGCTCTTCCCATAATCGAAACTCAGGCAGGCGACGTTTCTGCATATATCCCGACCAATGTAATTTCCATTACAGACGGTCAGATATTCCTTGAAACAGAGCTTTTCCACTCCGGTGTAATGCCTGCGGTTAACCCCGGTATTTCCGTAAGCCGTGTAGGCGGTAATGCACAGATTAAGGCAATGAAAAAGGTTGCAGGTACTCTCAAGCTCCTTTATTCACAGTACCGCGAGCTTCAGTCATTTGCCCAGTTCGGAAGCGACCTCGACCCCGATACCAAGATGCGTCTTGAACAGGGTGAAAGAATCGTGGAGGTTCTCAAGCAGGACAGAAACGCCCCCGTATCGGTAGAGCATCAGGTTGTAATTATCTATGCGGTAGTAAATGACTATCTTAAAGATATTGCTCCCGAGGAGGTAAAGGAATTTGAGGCAGCACTCTACGAATATGTTGACAACACATACCCCAAAATTGTTTCCAATATTGCAGAGTCAGGCACTCTCTCCGAGGAAACTGAGGAAATGATTAAAAAAGCAGCCCGAGAGTGCAGTGAAAAGTTTCTCTCCCGTAAATGAGGTGACGCACAATGGCTTCAATGAAAGCAATTAAAAACAGAATAAAAAGCGTCGAAAACACCCGTCAGATTACAAAGGCTATGCAGCTTGTTGCAACCAGTAAGATGCGTAAGGCGAAAGAAAAGATTGAAGAAAGCAGACCTTTCTTTGAAACTCTTTCCGAGGCACTCTCCGACATTGCATCAGGCACAGTTGATTTTTCCTCCCCTTTCACACAAAAGAAAGAGGGTAAGGCGTGTCATATAGTAATTGCAGGTGACCGCGGTCTTGCAGGAGGATATAACAACAACCTCTTTAAATCCCTCAGTTATAACGACGGTGATATTATTTTCCCCATAGGAAAAAAGGTTGTGGAGTATTTTTCAAAGAAAAATGTGTCCTTTTTCACTACCGAATACCAGATTGCCGCTGACGTGAAAATCAGCGATTGCAACAGTATAGGTCAGGCACTTGCGGAAGCTTTTGAAAAGGGTGAATTTGCATCCCTTGACATTTATTATACGGGGTTTGTGAATATGCTGACACAGCTTCCTGCATCAAAGGAAATTCTTCCTCTTACCTCAAAGGGTGACGGTGATAAAAAGAAAGCCCTTATTGAGTATGACCCCTCTCCCGAGGTGGTATTTGCAAAGATTATCCCCCACTACATCGGTGGAATTATTTACGGCGGTGTTTGTGAATCCATTGCATCGGAGCTTAGTGCAAGACGTACTGCAATGGAGAACGCTACCGACAATGCAGGAGAGATTATTGACAGCCTCAGCCTGACATACAATAGAGCACGACAAGCAGCTATTACTCAAGAGATTACAGAGATAGTTGCAGGCTCTAACCAATAATGAAAGGATTGAAAATCCATGGCAGAAAAAAACATAGGCAAGGTAATATCCATTATCGGGCCTGTACTTGATATTAAATTTGAAAACGGACATCTTCCCAATCTGCTTAATGCAATTGAGATAACCCAGGGAGAGCGTAAAATCACTCTTGAGGTTGCTCAGCACATTGGTGATGATGTTGTCCGCTGTATTGCAATGAGCTCTACCGACGGTCTTGTACGCGGTATGGATGCCGTTGACACGGGTAAGGGTATCAGCGTTCCTGTTGGTGAATGTACACTCGGCAGAATATTCAATCTGCTTGGTGAACCTGTTGACAATCAGCCCGCCCCCGAAAACCCCGAAAAATGGGAAATTCACCGTCCTGCTCCCGGTTATGATGAGCAGGAAAGCACTACCGAAATTCTCGAAACAGGTATCAAGGTAGTTGACCTTATCTGCCCTTATGCAAAGGGCGGTAAGATTGGTCTTTTCGGCGGTGCAGGTGTTGGTAAGACAGTCCTTATTATGGAGCTTATCAATAACGTAGCAAAACAGCACGGCGGTCTTAGTGTATTTACCGGCGTTGGTGAAAGAACACGTGAGGGTAATGACCTCTACAACGAAATGAAAGAGTCCGGCGTTATTAATAAAACAGCCTTGGTTTACGGTCAGATGAATGAGCCCCCGGGAGCAAGAATGAGAGTTGCTCTTTCCGGTCTTACAATGGCGGAATATTTCCGTGACAGAGAGGGGCAGGACGTGCTTCTTTTCATTGATAACATCTTCCGTTTCACTCAGGCAGGAAGTGAGGTTTCCGCACTTCTTGGTCGTATGCCCTCTGCCGTTGGCTATCAGCCCACGCTGGCAACTGAAATGGGTGCATTGCAGGAAAGAATTACATCCACAAAGAAAGGCTCAATTACATCCGTTCAGGCTGTATATGTGCCTGCCGATGACCTTACTGACCCTGCTCCTGCAACGACATTTGCTCACCTTGATGCGACAACAGTTCTTTCAAGACAGATTGCGTCACAGGGTATTTACCCTGCCGTTGATCCTCTTGACTCCACATCAAGAATCCTTTCTCCCGATGTGGTTGGTATTGAGCATTACGAAGTTGCAAGAGATGTGCAGAAGATACTTCAGAGATATAACGAGCTTCAGGATATTATTGCAATTATGGGTATGGATGAGCTTAGTGAAGAAGATAAGCTCACCGTAAGCCGTGCAAGAAAAGTGCAGAGATTCCTCTCACAGCCTTTCTCCGTTGCTGAGCAGTTTACGGGTATGGAGGGTAAATATGTTCCCCTTAAAGAAACCATCCGCGGTTTCAAGGAAATCATTGAGGGTAAGCATGATGACCTGCCTGAATCTGCATTCCTTTTTGTAGGAACAATTGAAGAAGCTATTGAAAAAGCTAAAAAATAATAGCCCGACAGGACTGATAATATGAACGAATTTGATTTACAAATAGTTACTCCCGACGGAATTTGTTTCGACGGGAAGGCTCAGAAAATAATTCTCCGCACAACTGAGGGTGATGTAGGCATACTTGCCAAACGTGCAAACTATGTTGCGGCACTTTCCATAGGCGTTGCAAAGGTTGTAACTGCTCAGTGGGAGAAAAAAGCCGCTTGTTCAGGCGGTATGGTAAGCGTTACCGACGGTGTTGTAAGAGTTGTTGCCTCTACCTTTGAATGGGGCGAGGACATTGATATAGCCCGTGCGGAAAAAGCAAAGGAAAAGGCACAAAACCGTCTTGCTTCCACCCCCAAAAGCGAGTATGAGTATAAGCTTGCTGAAATCAAGCTAAAAAGGTCACTTGCAAGACTCAGTGCATCAGGTAAAAATTAAAAATGAATTTTAAAATGGATAGTGTAAGCACTATCCATTTTAATTAACAGGTGATTTTATGAAACCATATCTTCCCGACAAAGAGGTTTCCGTTTTTATTGCGGACACCAAAATAAATGGTACAACCGTTATTACTCCACCGTCTATTGATATATTACCAGATTCTATGCGTAGGCACGCGGATTTGGGAATTGCAATTATTTCCTCAAAAAAAGCCGTATGTCCGCCCGAAAGTTACGCATACTATAAAAACGTACTCTCCCCTTTCGGGTTTGAGATAATCGAGGGTAAAAATTCCTTGGGCAGGCACTACCCGAAAGACAGTGCATATAATGTTGGTATAGTCGGAAAAAAATGCTTTTTGAATAAAAAGGTATGCGACGAGGTGTTATATGAAACACTATTGACCGAGGGTTATGAAATAATTGAAGTAAAACAAGGGTATGCCAAATGTTCAATCTGCCCAATTGACGAAAACACCTTTATTACAGGTGATGTTTCCATTGCACGGGCAGGAGAAAATGCAGGGATGGAAGTTTTACTTATATCAAATGACAATATTGTTCTTCCTGAATTTTCAAATGGCTTCTTTGGAGGATGCTGTGGAATGGGAAACAAAAATGAGCTTTTAATAAACGGAGAGATTGACCTCCTTCCTGATTCGGGAAAAATAAGAAAATTTCTTTCCAGTAAAAATATCAGGATAAGAAAACTTAAGGAAGGAGAAGTCCTTGATATAGGCTCTATTATACCTCTGATGACAAACTAGCTACATAGCTTTGGAGGTGATAGTTTTTGGAATTGAATACTGCCCTGAATCTGCCCGAGAATACCGACATATATGAATTTGCCACGCAGATTACAGAGGAAATAATGGCACATTACGAAAAGCCGCTTCTCAAAAAAATTGCAGAGAGTGAATTTCCCCATTCAACACCTGGGGAAAGAATGGAAATAGTAAGCCTTGCCATAAGCCACGCTGATGGTAACAGCCTTGATGTAATGGATGCAATCCACTACGAAAGACGGCGTGCACTTATCGAGGAGAAAGCTCTCGACTTCCTTAAAGAAAACGGCTCTATTATTATAAACGGTTTTGTTAATTTCAGGCTCGGAGAATATAAGGATGAATTAAGAAACCTGTGCCACGATGCGGCAGAAGAAATCTACGCAATGCGTGAATATGATGAATTTATGAATATGCTCCGTTTTTTTGTATCTGTGCAAGCCCCCAAGGAAAATACTGTCTATATAAAAAATTCAGGCGGGGTTTTGAAGATTTACAATAAAAGGCATCGGGATATTACTGATTTTTATTGCGAGGAATCGGTTTTCAGCGATGAGGGATTTACCCGAGAGGATATAATCTTAAGTGCACTTATAACCATTGCACCGAGGAAAATCGTCATTCACGGAAAACGCGAGAGTGAGCGTATTTACGATACAATTTCAAATGTATTTTCCAATGTGGAATTTACTGAATAAATAAATCGTCTTATGAAACAATCATAAGACGATTTTCTGTTATTAATGCACTATTGTACTTCCCCCGATAAATTCGCGGATGATAGATGTCGGCGGAATCGGAGCAGGGTCAAACTCATTAAAATAGGACAAAAGCTTAATAAGTCTTCTCGCACGGCTGTAATGAGGGCTTTCGGGCTTTATCCCCTCAAGAAGCTTAAGTGCAGGCTTTTTAATTACTGCCAGTTCATATACCAGAGAAGAATTAAACACCTCGTCAGCTTCACTTTCAAAGGGGAATATATACTTTTGCTCTCCTCTGCGTACACTCTTCCACAACCTGAAAGTTTCTTCGGCAGGAGTATTTCTGTGCTGTGCATCACGAATCATACGCCTGAGAAGTCTGTTATCCGTGGGTGAAAACGCATTGTATTCATCAAGGCAAAGGCTTGTAAGACAGCTAAGATATATTTTATATTTATTTTCGTGAGCTACACGGCTTGTCAGAAGCTCATTAAGGGCGTGAATACCCTCCGCAATTATAATCTGATTATCCGAAAGGGTAAGCGTCTGCCCCTTTACTCTTTTCCTTATTTTAAAGTCGTATCGGGGAATTTCTACGGTTTCACCTTTGGAAAGCAAAGAAAGATGTTCATTGAAAAGCTCATAATCAATGGCTTCCACACATTCAAAGTCCATCTCCCCCTTTTCATCACGGGGCATTCTCTCGTCGTCCACATAATAATCATCAAGAGATATAACTACGGGGCTGATGTGATTTATTTTAAGATGCAGGCACAGTCTGTTTGCAAAGGATGTTTTCCCCGAAGATGACGGACCTGCAATGAGAATAACCTTGATTTGTGGACATTCCTTGATTCTGTCTGCAATACGGCTGATTCTTTTTTCGTGAAGCCCCTCCGCCATATTGATAAGCTCCGCAATACGGTTTTCACGTATGGTTTTATTCAGGTCAAAGATATTGTCAATTCCTATCGTTGTTATCCAGTCACGGTAATCCTCGATAGCGTTATGAACCTTTATCCCCTGCTTTAACTGGGGTATTGTATTAACAGTATAATCGGCAGGATATTTAAGCAAAAATCCGTCGTCAAACGGCTGTATATCAAATACAGACAATGCCCTCACGCTATATGCAATGGGCTGATAGGTAAGGTGATACCTTTTTGCCGTTTTGCATACTGTAATATACTCGGCAGGGAGAGATGCGATTTCTTCTGCCCTTTCCCTCTCTCCATTCTCCATGAAAAGTGTTGCCGCCTGAGTTCGGCTGAGCTTGACAGAACGAAACTGCGTATTATCTGCAATTATTTTCTGCATAGCAGTTTTAAGCTCTTTCGCAAGCTCTTCTCTGTTCCTATCCGTTTCCATTTCAAAATAGGTAGACTTATTTACAGACTGTCTGACAAAGACAGCGTTTGCATCAGTCATTTCAACGGCGTGGAGAAGCACCAATATGAGAGACTCCTTATATATAAGATACCCCTCGTCGGAGCTTATTGTGAGTGGCTCTATTACATCATTTTCCTCAATAACATAATCTGCAGAAACAATTTTTC
>JAFTUL010000048.1 GCA_017466275.1 Clostridia bacterium
GGTCAGCCCATTGTATGTTCTAAGGACAGAATGGATAAGGATATCCGCGTAGAGATAGCAAAGGCTCTTTACAGCGAGGATAAGGCTCTTGAATACAGAAAGAGCCACGACAATCCTTTCATCAAGAAGATATATGAAGAGTCTCTTGGAGAACCCGGCAGCCATAAGGCTCACGACCTTCTTCATACTCACTATATTGCACGCGATAAGCACTAATATAAAAAGGTTGAGTGGATTTCCACTCAACCTTTTTTGTAGCTAAAATGAAAAAGAGACCTGCTAAAACAAGTCTCTTTGTGGAGCTGGTGACAAGAATCGAACTTGCAACCTGCGGTTTACGATACCGCTGCTCTGCCTTTGAGCCACACCAGCAAATATAACACAACTATTTTACTAATTTTTTGACTGTTTGTCAATAGGAGAAAGACAAAAAACTTTTGTAGAAAATAGTATTATTATCTGAAATAATTATTGTAATTTACAGCTTGCTGTGTTAAAATATTATAATAGGATTTATATTGGTTTTTTGGAGGTTATTTTTATGTTGGAAAGATTACAAGGTGGCGTTTATCTCTCCTCGGACGGGAAGATTATTCCTGAAAATGAGGGGAGAGCCCTTTACAATGCTCCTGATGATGCCCGCGAGGGTACTATGAGCTATAAAATAATGCGTTCTCATTGCGTAAAAGAGAGTGCAGACGGAAAAATGCGTATAAAGTTTGACGCACTCATTTCCCACGATATTACATATGTGGGTATTATCCAGACAGCCCGTGCCAGCGGACTTACAGAATTCCCCGTACCCTACGCACTTACAAACTGTCACAACAGCCTTTGTGCAGTAGGCGGTACAATTAACGAGGATGACCACGTTTTCGGACTTTCTGCTGCGAAGAAATACGGCGGAGTGTATGTTCCTGCAAATCAGGCGGTTATCCATCAGTATGCACGTGAACAGATGGCAGGCTGCGGTAAAATGATTCTAGGCTCAGACAGCCATACACGTTACGGTGCAATCGGTACAATGGGCGTAGGTGAGGGCGGTCCCGAGCTTGTAAAACAGCTCCTTTCACAGACCTATGATGTAGGTTCTCCCAAGGTTGTTCTTGTGTATCTTGAAAATGCTCCTAAAAAGGGTATCGGACCTCAGGACGTTGCGATAGCACTTGTTGGAGAAACCTTTAAGGACGGTTTTGTAAAGAACTGTATCCTTGAATTTGCAGGCCCCGGTGTGAAAAATCTTTCTATGGATTTCCGTATCGGTATCGACGTAATGACGACAGAAACAACCTGTCTTTCTTCAATCTGGACAACGGATGAAAAGACAGCGGAGTATCTTTCTATCCACGGAAGAAAGGATGAATACAAGGAAATTAAGCCCGAGGACGGTGCATATTACGACAAGGCAATCAGAATTGACCTTTCCAAGATTGAGGCAATGATTGCACTTCCGTTCCATCCCTCCAATGCTTATACAGTTCACGAGCTTCAGCAGAATGCTTATGACATTTTCCGTGAAATTGAAGTAAAGGCAAAAGAGCAGTTCGGTGACAAGGTAGAATTTTCCCTTACTGACAAGATAAAAGACGGTAAAATTATGATAGACCAGGGCGTAATCGCAGGCTGTAGTGGCGGTATGTATGAAAGCATCTGCGAAGCGGCTTCAATCCTTGACGGAAGAAGCTGCGGTAACGGATACTTTAACCTCAGCGTATATCCCTCCAGCGTGCCGATTAACCTTGCACTTCTGGGGAATGGCGTTCAGGCAAAGCTTCTTGAGGCCGGTGCTGTATTTAAGCCCTGCTTCTGCGGACCCTGTTTCGGTGCAGGTGACGTTCCTGCAAACAGTGCACTTTCAATCCGTCACACAACACGTAATTTCCCCAACCGTGAAGGCTCCAAGCCCTCCGACGGTCAGCTCAGCGGTGTTGCACTTATGGATGCCCGCTCAATTGCAGCAACTGCGGCAAACGGCGGTGTTCTTACAGCGGCAACTGATATTGATTTTGAAAGCAAGGAATACGATTACAGTTTTGACAGCGGTGTATATGAAAAGAGAGTATATAACGGCTTTGGTAAGGCTGATGCAAGCGAAGAGCTTCGTCTTGGTCCGAACATCAAGGACTGGCCCAAAATGTACCCGCTTGGTGAGAATGTTCTTCTGAAGCTTGCGGCAGTTATCCATGACGAGGTAACAACTACGGACGAGCTTATCCCCTCAGGTGAAACATCGAGCTACCGTTCCAACCCCATCAAGCTTTCCGAGTTTGCTCTTTCAAGACGTGTTCCCGAATATGTCGGCAGAAGCAAAGCCATCCGTGACCTCGAAGACCTCCGTAGAGACGGAAACATCCCTGCAGAAATCATAAATGCACTTTCCGACTTCGGCGGTGAAGAAACTGCAAAGGTTACCCAGATTGGCTCTTGTGTATTTGCAAAGAAACCCGGTGACGGCTCCGCCCGTGAACAGGCAGCATCCTGCCAGAAAGTACTCGGCGGTCTTGGTAACATCTGCTACGAATACGCAACCAAGCGTTACAGAAGTAACTGTATAAACTGGGGTATCCTGCCCTTCACCATTGATAAGGACACAGAATTCAACTATAATGATGGTGATTATGTATTTGTACCTAATATCCGCAGTATAATAGAAAACAAGGAAGAAACTGCAGCAGGTTATGTTATTAAGGCAGACGGAAGCTACGACTCCATCAAACTTAACATTGCAGGACTTACCGACGATGAGAGACAGATTATCCTCGACGGATGTCTTATGAACTACTATGCCGAAAGGATGAAGAAAAATGACTAAAATTCCTATGAAAAATAAAATTGTCGAAATGGACGGCGACGAAATGACCAGAATCCTCTGGCAAATGATTAAGGATGAACTCCTTAACCCCTTTGTAGAGCTTAATACAGAGTATTACGACCTCGGACTTAAGTATCGTGACGAAACTGATGACCGCGTTACATATGAAGCAGGCGAGGCAATCAAGAAATATCACGTTGGCGTAAAATGTGCTACCATTACGCCCAATGCACAGCGTGTTGAGGAATACAACCTCAAGGAAATGTGGAAAAGCCCAAACGGCACAATCCGTGCAATCCTTGACGGTACTGTTTTCCGTGCGCCCGTGCTTGTGAACGGAATCAATCCTGCAGTTAAAAACTGGAAGAAGCCCATTACTATTGCAAGACACGCTTACGGTGATGTATATAAGGCAACCGAAATCAGAAACGACAAAAAGGGTAAGGCAGAGCTCGTTTTCACAAGTGAGGACGGTGAAGTAACGCGTCAGACTATCTACGATTTTGAGTGCGGCGGTGTTATTCAGGGACAGTATAACAAGGACAGTTCCATTGAATCCTTTGCACATTCCTGCTTTACCTACGCTCTTGATACAAAGCAGGATTTGTGGTTTGCTACCAAGGATACCATTTCCAAGAAATATGACCAGACCTTCAAGCTTACATTCCAGGATATTTTCGAAAAGGAATACAAGGAAAAGTTCGAAGAAGCAGGTATCGAATACTTCTACACACTTATTGATGATGCCGTTGCCCGCGTAATCAGAAGCGAGGGCGGATATATCTGGGCTTGTAAAAACTATGACGGTGACGTTATGAGTGATATGGTTTCCACAGCATTCGGCTCACTTGCAATGATGACAAGCGTGCTTGTAAGCCCCGACGGAAACTTCGAATACGAAGCAGCTCACGGTACTGTTACACGTCACTATTACAGATACTTAAAGGGTGAGGAAACCTCTACAAACCCCGTTGCAACAATCTTTGCATGGACAGGTGCACTTCGTAAACGCGGCGAGCTTGACGGAGAAACGGCACTTTGCGATTTTGCAGATAAGCTTGAAAAGGCTTGTATAGATACAATCGAGGGCGGCACTCTTACAAAGGACCTTGCAGGACTTTGGGAGGGAGAAACACCCACCGTTGTAAATTCAAAGGATTTCATCCTTGCTATCAGAAAAACTCTTGAAAAGATGCTTTAATGGGAATGTTAAAAATGCCCAGAACACAAAGGACGTAAAAGCATAAATATTTTATTATTGAGGAGAAACCGCAAATGCGGTTTCTCTTTCTTTTTTATGCCCTTTACTACAAAGAAACTTCACCTCTAGACGTACCTATGTACGCCTTCGGGTATCCTGCGGCAAGCCGCAGTTCCGTTTGTCCGTTCTGAAACATTTTTTCTATCCCCACGCCAAAAGGGGGTAAAAAACTCAGTTTTTACACCCTTTTTTGTTTGTTGAAATTTGTAATGGTTTGTGGTATAAAGAGGTGATAGGAAAGATACAGTGCTAAACCCCCAGTGTTTATGCGGTTTTTTGAAATCTTTATAAAATGCAGATATTGTGAAAATGAGGGATGCAGAGGGTAAACTAAACACTTTTACCAACCTTCAATCGAATTTTAATCATAAAAAAAGAAAAAACGACTGAATAAAAACAATAGAATAACTTGAAAATCAAGACGATAATTTCAAAACGAGATTATCGTCTTTTTTTATACCAAAAATGAAAGGAGATGAATGAAATGTATACTGAAAAGTTTCTACAACAGGTTCAACGTAAATTAATTGAACAGGGTATCACGAATTCAAAACTTAGAGATACCTGCATTGATATCTACGAAGGCGAAATTGAGATTTTTAAGATAGACAGAGAAGGTGGAATGTTCTATGCATCGGATAATCGATTCCGTAGTGTGGTCGATGAGCTTCATGAAATAATACAGCCAATTGTTTGTGAAGTGGATGAGTATCTCAGGGCAATGGAAAATGGCACAGAATTAAAGGCAAGAGATTTTGATATGCCATATATTAAAATTGCAGAATACAATGAGGTTGTGTTAGCCGGAAGAGAACATAGTAATGGCAGCTTTGAGTTCGCCACATGGAATTATAAAAACAATTCATTATATCACGGACATTACACTACAGACTA
>JAFTUL010000049.1 GCA_017466275.1 Clostridia bacterium
CACTTGATTGCATCAAGCGCCCAGTCACTTACATCACTTGCATCTGCAAAACCTGAAATATCTGCCTTTTCTATTATACCATAACCTTGCAGTTTTGCAAAGCGGTAAATAATAAGTGCCATTTGTTCACGTGTTACATCGCTGTCCGGTGCAAACTGCGTCTTGCTGATACCGCTTACAATTCCGTTTGCAGCCGCCCAAAGAACCGCATCCGAATACCACTGACCCTGAGGCACATCTTTAAAGTCATGCTTACTATCACAATTTTCAGGATTTGCCATTCTGTAAAGAACAGTTACAAGCATAGCTCTTGTCATTTTGCTTTCAGGTTCAAAACCGCTATCCGTTCCCTGCATAAGGTTGTTTTCATACACATATTTTACGGATTCATAATACCAATCGTCTTTCTTTATATCCGAAAAGGTGCTTTCTGTAAATGCAGGGATTTCAGCCTCTTCTTTGGGTTCTTCTTTGGGTTCTTCTTTCTTTTCCTGAGTTTTAGAGCCACTCCAGCTTCCAACCCCTGATTCTTTTGTGTAATCTTGTGTATAGAAAAACTGGATGCTGTCACCGTTTTTTATTTCACATTCTCTTATTCCCAGCAGAGGGGCTTCTCCGTTTAATTTGTAAAGCCAGCCTGAATTTTTACCCGCACCAAATTCAGCAAGCGTCTTATCCCCCTTTGAAATGGAAGAAACATATCCTTTATCTGCACCTTCATATTTCAGATCATTCTCGCTGCACCCCTTTACGAATACATGATATACCGTTGCCCCGTTTCCCGGAAGAGTAACAGTATATCTATTAAGCCAATATCCGTTATCTGCCTTGATTGTAAGTGAAACCGAAATGTTATCCCCCTGTGGCTCGGAAGGACCGTTTGAGCCTGTATATTCATCTGTAGCGCGGGCAGGCGAAATGGATATTCCGTTAAAGTCATATACATTGTACGCCGCATCTGCTTTTATTGCCCCCGCAAGCGCAATGAGCGCGCGGAAGGCTTGCTCTGTTGAATAATCACTTGCTGTAATATTATCCGTATATCCAAAGCCACTGTTATCCTCAAGTGCAAACGAAAGAAGACCGTCTATAATATTGTTACCACCCTTTATAAAGCGTGCATCTTCCTCCACATCCACTCCTGCCGCAGCAAGCGCAATCGCAACTATTGCGGTTGAATTTGAGTTTCTTCCCGACCATAAGTCAGAAAAGCTTCCGTCTGCATTCTGCTGCGTAGATAAATATGTAAGAGCATCTTCAATCGCCTTGTTTACATTTTCCTTTATGGTAGAATTTTCGTCGTTTATGTAGAATGCCAGTCCTGCGATTGCATTTGCTGTCGTGTCTATTGTTCCGTACTCATCCCATGCGCCATTTTCTCCCTGTGATGCGAGCAGTGCATTGACAAGTGAAAGCTCCTTCTCACGATTTTTATACTCATTTTTGTTATACGCTGCAAGGGTGTACGGAGCACTCCAAACGCTTGTTGAATGTTCTGCATCATTTAACTTTTTAACCGCATCTATCGGGGTGTTGCTGTTCACCGTATAAAGTTGAGTTGCGTCCTTACCTTGCGCAGTGAGTGCAAGAATTGCTTTTGCAAGGTCTGTGTCTTTTTCACTTTTTGAAACAGCTTCAATGCTTTCGTTGATAAATTTCTGTTTTGCTCTATCGGACAAAACTGCTTCCGTTTCGGGTGCGTACTTTTTATACGCCCCCATATCCATTACTTCCCAGTACTGACTCTTATCGGTGTATGTTCCTGCAATATTTTCAAGCAAGGTCGAAATTTGTTCATCACGGGCGTCTTTCGCTACCACAGGAAGAATTGTCAACTCAAATTCACAAGTATCACTACTTTCACCCGAGCAGAGCGTCGCTACAAGGGTTATCGTTGTTGCGCTTTGCGGACGAGAAAGAAGCGTACCATTCTCTCCAAGGATTACTCCATCAAAGCCAGTCCAGGTTGCCGAAACTTCTCCGATATCAGGAATTTCGATTTTTGACGGAAGGGCAAGAGATGTTGTAATCTCAGACGGAATTTTATTCAGTCCTTTTATATCACCCCAGGTAAGTTTTTCTTTTGCAAGGGAAACCTTTTTCTCATCCGTAATCTCGGAATATATTTTTATGGTATAGGTAGTTTCCTCAAGTGCACTTCCCTCAGGTGGCGCAACTGTTAATGTCAAGGTGTTTAATATTCTGTCTGTCCAGTCCAAGTCGTTATACTGCTTCCAGTTGTCCGAAAGGTCTGATGCAGAAACACTTTCCCCGTTAAGAGAAGCGGTGACGGTTGCATCCTCTGCTGCCGCAACGCTTTTCCATTTCATAAACTTAGGGAGAAAGTTGTCCTTTGTATAATCTTTTATGACATATTCATACTTATCGCTGGCAAAGTCCAAAATGAGATTTCCCTCGGCTGTTCCGAAAAGGGTCGTAACATAAAGCTCAGACAGTAAATTTTCGGGCAAAGGATTTATTGCTGCATCCAATTCCTTGATTGCGATTTCAAGTAACTCTGAAGGAGAGCCTGTTCCCCAAAACGAAGTCCCCTTTTCCTCAAAATACCCAATCCACATACCGCCACTTGTTCTAAAGTCGGGATGGAGCTGAATCAACGTCTCTGAAACGTCTTGGTTAAGTGAAGCTTCGTTATAAATCTCCGCAAGAAGTGTCTCTGCTTCTGCCTTTTCTGTAGCAAGTTTTTGTTTCTGCTTTTCGCTAAAATCACTTGTGTCAACATTCTTTTCTGTTAATTCTTTCAGTTTGGCATAGTTTTCAAGGAAAATTTCGTCATAATGAAGCATATTCCAGTCAGAATCCCAGCCTACTGCAAGTCCAAAGCGCCCCTCTACCATCGCACCATCATCTGTTACTGTATCGGTATCGATACCCTCAGTAATCTCTTCTCCGTCTATATAAAAGCTCCAACCTGCACAATTGAATATATTTCCGCTGTAATAGTCTCCAACGGGTATACTCACAAGATTTTCTAAAATTTTGCTTCCTATATACCCTATCTGAGTAACATAACCTTCGTCAATCCCCACTGCAGTAAATCCAGTTTCGCCTTGCGCAATCTCTAAAACTTCCTGAACAGTAGAGCCTTTTGGAACAGTAACCGTTATATCCGAAGGGATGTTGGTCGTTTCTTCATCTATAATATACGCCGCAATCAGGTCTGAATAGAGTGTATCCATATCTGAAGTTACGACAGATGCATCAAACTTTAAAGTAACATTTATGACGTCATCTGCCGCAAGTAAAACCTGTGGCGCCATACTAAACAGCATTATAACCGCGAGTAACGATGATAAGATTTTTCTTTTTAATGATGACATTTTCAAATACTCCTTTTCTTATTTTCTGCTTTGTTCCTCTTCATGCCGCAGAAAACAAAAAAACTGCGGCAATTTTTCATTCGAAAAATTACCACAGCTGAGTTTTTCTGTGATGAATCACAATTTAGTTAAAATAATTGGGTGTTACAAAACCATTTTTCAACTAAAAACATTATTCCTGTGCCAATCGGCACTTACGGAATAACATCAAAGCAGGTCTTGTGACTTACATCATATAGACTAAAACGTCTGCGCTTTTGTATCCTGCCTTCCCAGTTTCCCAGTGACCGGCTTTCGCCGACGGACACAAAAACATTCGATGCACACACCGACAGTTCCTCGTTGGGGATTCGCACCCCATTCCCTTTACACCAATTATGCCTTGCTTAAAAGCCTTTGCAGCATAACCAACACTTTGTGTGAAATATTCTATTAAAAATATTGTAAATCTTCGTATTATCTCTTTGAGAACTGCGGAGCACGACGAGCAGCTTTGAGACCATACTTCTTTCTTTCCTTCATTCTTGGGTCACGAGTAAGGTAACCAGCAGCCTTAAGAGCCGCTCTGAAG
>JAFTUL010000050.1 GCA_017466275.1 Clostridia bacterium
CGCTTGAAAGAAAACTCAGACTCCAGAAACAGAAAAAGTAAAGAGGTGAATTTCTTTGCCCGGTTCAATATATGAAAAATCAACCCAGATAATTGCAGAAAGAAAAGAAAGACGTAAAAGGGAGCTTGACCGCCGCAGGGGTGAGGTTTTTTCTATTGCCCCCCGCATCCGTGAAATAGAAGAGGAGCTTGACCGTTTCGGTATCAGGATGCTTAACCTCATTGCAAACGGTGAGTGTGATGAAAAAACTGCAGTCAGCTCAATTACTGCACAGAACAAGGAATTTATAAAAGAGAGAGAACGGCTTTTGTCGGAGTCAGGTTTTGACAAAAACTATCTCGAGCTTCAGCACTTCTGCCAAAAGTGTGAGGACAGCGGTTTTGACGGTGGGAAACTTTGCAGTTGTCTTCAGCAGGAAATTACGGCAATTGCCCTTAAGGAAGCAAACCTTTCTGAGCTTTTGTCGGAGCAGACCTTTGAAAATTTCAAGCTTTCCTATTACAGTGACGAATATGTGGCAGAGTATGGCTGTTCCCCCCGTGAAAATATGCAGGCAATCCTTTCCGAGTGTAAAAGCTTTGTGGAGGACTTTGATAGAACAAAGGAAAATCTTCTCTTGTGCGGAAGCTGCGGTCTTGGTAAAACATATTTATCGTCTGCAATTGCCAATGCACTCATAAAAAAGGGCAGGGATGTTCTTTATGTCAGCAGTAATGCACTTTTCCCCATTTTGGAGGATATGCATTTCGGCAGAACGGTAAGCGAGGAAGCAGAATATATCGTTAAGAAAGTGAGCGATTGTGAGCTTTTGATACTTGACGACCTCGGAAGCGAGTTTGTAACTCAGTTTACCTCGGCAGAGCTTTTCAGAATTATAAATAACCGTCTTTTGTCAGGAAGAAAAATGATTATATCTACAAACCTTAATCGCAATATGCTGAAAAATACATACAATGAAAGGATTGCTTCCAGAATTACAGGCGGATTTTCCATACTGGAATTTTTGGGAGATGACATCCGCAGTATCAAAAAATTAGAAGGCAAGGTTTAATTATGGAAAACGCAAAAGAACTGCTTTTGTCATATGTAGAGCAGACTGAAAAAATAATCATTGAATTTAAATATAATGAAGATAATGCCGTATTCCTTTTGAAAGCTCTTAAAAGTGATTTGGAAAAAAAGGTTACAGTAGAGAAAGAGCAAAAGGAGCTTTATGAGGCTTGTGTGTATAACGCATTGGCAACAATAAACACTTCTTTCGAGCAGGAGAAAAACAACCGCCAGCTTCTTATGGCACTTACCGAGGCAAAAGAGGAAATGAAAGTAATCGTGGAGTTTTTATAAGAAAACTACTTGTTTTTTGCCCCTTGTCCCACAAAAATATAACGAAAATTATCATTAAAAAGTAACATAACAAAAAAATATTGACATCTGCTTTTTGTGCTATTATACTATAGCGTAAAGAAATGAGAGGTTTTAGATATGAATATGTCAGCTTTCCATGCAGCAAACATACTTCTTCTCATCGCTATTATTATTCTAGCAATTATTAAGCAGAGTAAGAATAGCGCTGTTTGTCGTGCATTAAGGTAAAGAGCATACCATATTTTAATTGTGTATACTAAGACCTGCGGCAAGTGGTGCCGCAGGTCTTTTTGCATAAATCTATTTATAAGGAGTTTAGTTATGAGAAAAATCACAATTACCGACATCACACTTAAAAAGCTGTCACAGGACAGAGCAGTTTCTCTATTATTCAGGGAGAAGACTGCCATTGCTGCTTGTGCAGATTTACTTGGAGTTGATGCAGTTGAACTATCTCCTGTAAAGAGCTTAAGGGAAGATACAATAATCTGCAAAACAATTTCTCAGAATATAGAGAAAAGCACAGTTGCAATCCCCGTAGGATTTTTGGAAGAGGATGTGGAAAATGCATTTGAATGTGTTAAGGAAGCCGCATCACCCAGACTTCAGGTAGAGCTTCCCACATCAACTGTACAGATGGAATATATCTATCATATGAAGAGTGAGAAGATGCTTCTTAAAATTGCCTCTCTTACAAAAAAGGCAAAGGAGCTTTGTCCCGACGTTGAATTTTCCGCACTTGATGCAACCCGTGCCGATGAGGAATTCCTCATTCAGGCAGTTAAGGAAGCAGAGGCTAACGGTGCAGGAGTAATCACTCTCTGTGACGATGTAGGAATTTCGCTTCCCGAAGAAATTGCCGCACTTGTTAAAAAGGTAAAGGAAGCAGTTTCCGTTCCTGTGTTTGTTCAGCTTTCCGATGCAATCGGTATGGCAGTAGCCTCAGGTGTAGCAGCAATACAGGCTGGTGCAGACGGTCTTAAGTGTGCTATGGCAGGTGATGACAGCCTTTCAATGGGAGCATTTGCAGCAGTTGTTAAGGCAAAGGGTGATGCAATCGGTATTGAAACGGGACTTGATAATACTAAGATATATGCAAGCATTCAGGAAATGCTTTCCAAGATAAATCACGAAACCTACGAAACAGCAGATGTCAGCGAAAAGAAAAAGATTATTCTTGATTCTGACAGTACACTTTCGGATGTTGCACACGCTGCAAATATACTCGGTTATGACCTTTCTGACGAAGACAACGGAAAAGTTCATAAGGAGCTTGCCCGTGTATGCGAGAAAAAGGGTAGTGTAAGTGCCAAGGAACTTGAAGCTCTTATTGCAAGCTATGCAATGCAGGCACCATCTACATACCATCTTGAAAGCTACTCCACAAACTGTGGTAATCTTACAAGCTCTATGTCACAGGTAACTCTTCGTCGCGGCGACGAGCTTCTTTCGGGCGTAAGCACAGGAGACGGTCCTATTGACTCCGTGTTCCGTGCAATCGAGCAGAGTATCGGCTTCCATTACGAGCTTGACGATTTCCAGATTCAGGCTGTGACAGACGGCAAGGAAGCACTCGGCAACGCGATTGTAAGGCTTCGTAACAACGGAAAGCTTTACTCGGGTAACGGCATTTCAACAGACATTGTTGCGGCAAGCGTAAGAGCGTACATTAACGCTCTTAACAAGATAGTATTCGAGGAGGAATAAAATGAAAATTACTTTTTCAACCAAGCATGTTTCCCGTGCTTCCTTCCTCGATACCTGTAAGTTTGCCTACGATTACGGCTATGCAGGCTTTGAGATATATGATGCAGTAAAGGAAAGAAAGCAACACCACGACAGCATACTCCGAAGCGACCGTGTGCCCGATTCCAAGCGCAAGCTTGTAAACCGGAACCTTGCGGTGTCGGCACTTGTATATCCTTACAGCATTGAAACCGAAGAAGCAAACGGCGACGAAATTTTAAAATATGTAGAAATGGCACGCACCAGCGGAATTGAGAGAATCATCCTCAGAAACGAGGTTAAGACTTCAAACGATATTCTTTCGGAAAAGCTTTCCCGTGCAATTAAGCTTGCCGAGGAAGAGGATATACAGATTCTCTTTGAAACTGCAGGCTACCTTGCAGAAACGGAAAATGTGATTGACATAATCAATTTCTTTTCCTCAGCAGTTATCGGTGCGTCGTGGAATATGCGCGAAACCTACTTCAAGGCAGGGGAGAGTGCAGAAACCACAATCAAGAGCCTCGGTGCATACATTAAATATGCAAGAATGGGCGATATGAAAGACGGTAAAACGGTGCTTATCGGTGAGGGTGAGATTCCCGTAACAAACTTTATAAATGCACTTTCATCCCTTAACTTTGATGGCTTCATCTGTGTTGCGTGGAATGAAGAAGTAAACGATGCGGATATTGTACTCACTCATTTTGCTAATTATATAGGAAGCCTTGCTCGGGAAAAGAAAGATTATGACAAGGCGTACTATAACCGCAGTAAGACAGGCACATTCGTATGGAAAAAGTATGATGTTATAGATGCCACTTTCTCCGACGTGCTTGACACAATGGCAGAAACGTACCCTGACCAGTATGCATTTAAGTACACAACTCTTGACTACACCAGAACATATGCACAGTTCAGACGTGATGTTGACGAATGTGCAGCGGCACTTATCTCCCTCGGTGTAAAGGCAGGGGACCACGTTGCCGTATGGGCGACCAATGTTCCTGCATGGTTTATCACATTCTGGGCAACAACAAAAATCGGTGCTGTTTTAGTTACAGTAAACACAGCATACAAAATACACGAAATTGAATATCTCTTAAAGCAGTCCGATACTCATACTCTTGTTATGATTGAGGAATGCAAGGATATAAATTATAAGGAAATAATAGAGGAGCTTTGCCCCGAACTTAAGACTATGACTCCAGGTGATGCCCTCTACTCCAAAAATCTTCCGTTCCTTCGCAATATTGTAACAGTCGGATTCTCTATGGACGGCTGTCTTACCTGGGAGCAGATGTTAGACAGAAGCAACCTCATTCCCAAGGAAGAGGTAAGAAGACGTGCATCCCTCGTAAAACCCGATGATGTATGTAATATGCAGTACACATCAGGAACAACGGGTTTCCCCAAGGGCGTAATGCTCACTCACAGAAACATTGTAAACAATGGTAAAACCATCGGCGACAGAATGGACCTTTCCACCGCCGATCGTATGATGATTCAGGTGCCTATGTTCCATTGCTTCGGTATGGTGCTTTCAATGACATCCACCATGACCCACGGCGGTACACTTTACCCAATGCCGTATTTCTCTCCCAAGTCATCACTCGCTTGTGTGAATGATGAGCATATTACCTGCTTCAATGGTGTTCCCACAATGTTTATTGCAATGTTCAATCATCCTGACTTTGCCAAGACAGATTTCTCATATATGCGTACAGGTATTATGGCAGGTGCGAACTGTCCGGCAGACCTTATGAGAAGGGCTGCAGACGAAATGAATATGAAAGAGATCATTTCCGTATACGGTCAGACAGAAGCTTCCCCAGGTTGTACAATGGGTGAGGTTAATGAGGATATTGACCACCGTGTTGAAACGGTTGGAAGTCCTTTCCCGGGTGTTGAATGTAAGGTTATTGACCCTGAAACTGGTGAAGAGCTTCCCGACGGCGAAAGCGGTGAATTTGTAGCCCGCGGATTTAATATAATGAAAGGCTACTACAAGATGCCCGAAGCTACCGCACAGACCATTGACAAAGACGGCTGGCTTCACTCCGGTGACATCTGTATGAGAACGCCTGACGGCTACTACAAGGTAACAGGCAGACTCAAGGATATGATTATCCGCGGCGGTGAAAACCTTTATCCCCGTGAAATTGAGGAATTCTACCTTACCAACCCCAAGGTGCGTGACGTTCAGGTTGTAGGCGTTCCTGACGAAAGATATGGTGAGGAATGCTGTGCGTGGATAATTCTTCACAAGGGCGAGGAAGCAGATGAAAATGAAATGCGTGAATTTGGTAATGCATCCATTGCCCGTCACAAGGTTCCCAGATATTTTGTGTTTGTAAAGGAATTTCCTATGAATGCGGCAGGAAAAATTCTTAAATATAAAATGCGTGAAGAGTCAATAGAAATGCTTGGATTAGAAAGGAAGTAATATATATGTTAAACATCACAATCGAAAAAACTACTACCCCCAAGGAAAAACCTGCAAAGGGACAAAAGCTCGGCTTCGGTAAAATCTTTACAGACCATATGTTTGTAATGGACTATACCGAGGGTAAGGGCTGGCACGACGCAAGAATCGTACCTTTCCAGAACCTTGTTATGTCACCTGCTGCAATGGTTTTCCACTACGGTCAGGAAATGTTCGAAGGTCTTAAGGCTTATAAGGGCGTTGACGGAAAGGTTCGTCTTTTCCGCCCCGATATGAATGCCAAGAGAACAAACGATACTAACGACCGTCTCTGCATTCCTCAGCTTCCCGTAGAGGATTTTGTTGAGGCTGTAAAGGCAGTTGTAAAGGTTGACGAGGATTGGATTCCCACAGAAGACGGTACATCTCTTTACATCCGTCCTTTCATCATTGCAACAGACGAGTTCTTAGGCGTTGCTCCCTCCAAGACATATAAGTTCATCATCATCCTTGCTCCCAGCGGTGCATACTACGAAAGCGGTCTTGCTCCTGTTGGTATCTGGATTGAGGACGAATATGTAAGAGCCGTTAAAGGTGGTATGGGCTTTGCAAAGACAGGCGGTAACTACGCTGCAAGCCTTATTGCACAGGTTAAGGCACACGACGACGGTTACTCTCAGGTATTGTGGCTTGACGGTGTTGAAAGAAAATATATTGAAGAAGTTGGTGCAATGAACATCTTCTTCAAGATTGACGGAAAAATTGTTACTCCTATGCTCAACGGAAGCATCCTTCCCGGTGTTACACGTAACAGTGTAATTCAGCTTTGCAAGAAGATGGGACTTGAAGTTGAAGAAAGAAGAATCAGTGCAGAAGAACTTATCGAGGCACAGAAGTCAGGCAAGCTTGAGGAATGCTTCGGGACAGGTACAGCCGCTGTTATTTCTCCCGTTGGTAAGCTTCGTTATGTTGATGATGTAATGATTATTAACAACAACGAAATCGGTGAAGTAAGCCAGAAACTCTATGATACTCTTACAGGTATTCAGTGGGGTAAGCGTGAGGATGATATGGGATGGACAGTAGAGGTATAAAAAGAATTACTGTTTTCAGCGGTCATTATGGCAGCGGTAAGACGAATGTGGCTGTAAACTATGCTCTTTGGCTGAAAAGTCATTGTGACAAGGTTTCAATTGCCGACCTTGATATAGTAAACCCATATTTCCGCACAAAGGACTCTATGAAAGTTCTTGAGGAAAACGGGGTACAGCTTATTTCCTCCGAATATGCCAACAGTAATGTTGATGTACCTGCACTTCCCGCGGAAACCTACGGTGTTTTGCAGAATAAAGAAGTTCACGCCGTAATAGATGTTGGCGGTGACGACCGCGGTGCATTGGCGCTTGGTCGTTACAGTGATGCTATTTTAGAGGATGGAGATTACGAGCTTCTGTTTGTAATAAATAAGTACAGACCTCTTACACGTAACGTAGATATGACTCTTGAGATTATGGCGGAAATTGAAAATGCCTGCCATATGAAATTTACGGGAATAGTAAACGATTCCAACCTTGGTGACGAAACAACGGCAGAGGATGTTCTTGATTCTGTTTGCTATGCAAACGAGGTTTCGGAAAGAACAGGAATCCCCATAAAAATGACTGCTGTCAAAAATGATTTGTACGATAAACTTTCAGATAAAATTGAAAATTTAATGCCCATTGAGCTTTATGTAAGGCAGAGCTGGGCAGAAAGGAATGAATAAATATGGCAAAGGTTTCCTTTAACAAGGATTTGTGTAAGGGTTGCGGTCTGTGTGTAACAGCCTGCCCCAAGAAGATTGTTCATCTTGCAGATGAGCTTAACAAACGCGGTTATCATCCTGCAGAGGTTACAGAGCAGGACAAGTGCATTGGCTGTGCATTCTGTGCAACAATGTGTCCCGACTGCGTAATTACAGTAGAGAAATAAGGAGGTAAGAATAAAATGGCTGAAAAAGTTTTGATGAAAGGTAACGAAGCTTTGGCAGAAGCGGCTATTATGGCTGGCTGTAAGCATTACTTCGGTTATCCTATTACTCCGCAGACAGAAGTTGCGGCATATATGGCAAAGAAAATGCCCAAGACAGAGGGTGGCGTTTTCCTTCAGGCAGAAAGTGAAATTGCAGCTATCAATATGGTTATCGGTGTTGCTTCCACAGGTAAGAGAGTTATGACATCCTCCTCAAGCCCCGGAATCAGCCTTAAGAGTGAGGGTATCAGCTATCTTGCAGGCTGTGACCTTCCCGCACTTATTATCAATGTACAGCGTGGTGGCCCGGGACTTGGTGGTATCCAGCCCTCTCAGTCTGACTATTTTCAGGCTACAAAGGGTGGCGGACATGGTGATTTCCACCTGCTTGTACTTGCTCCCAACAGCGTTCAGGAAATGGTTGATATGGTGTTCAAGGGCTTCGACCTTGCTGAAAAGTACAGAATGCCTGCAATGATTCTCTCCGATGGTACAATGGGTCAGATGATGGAACCCGTAAGTTTGGAAAAGGGCGAAATCAACGAATATGATAAGTCATGGGCACTCACAGGAACAAAGGGTGAGAGAAAGCCCAACATCGTAAACTCCCTCTATATTGCTCCCGAAGAACTTGAAAAGCTTAACTTTGAGCGTTACGAGCGTTACAAGAAGATTGAGGAAGAGGAAGCAATGTACGAAGAATACCTTATGGACGATGCAGAAATTTGTATCGTAGCATACGGCGTTGCATCCCGTGTAGCGAAGAATGCTATTGACCAGGCAAGAAAAGAGGGTATCAAGGTTGGTATGATTCGTCCTATCACACTTTGGCCTTTCCCCAAGAAAGCACTCAATAAAGCTGCTGACAAGGTTAACAAGTTCATCAGCGTAGAGCTTTCTATGGGTCAGATGATTGAGGATATCGAGCTTGCAATCCGTTGCAAAAAGGAAGTTCTCCTTTGCAACCGTACAGGCGGTATGATTACCACAACAGAAGATGTCCTTAATAAAATTTACGAGGCGAACGGAGGTAAAAACTAATGGTAGTATTTGATAAACCCAACGCACTTACAGAAAATCCTCTCCATTATTGCCCCGGTTGTACACACGGTATCATTCACCGTCTTGTAGCTGAAGCTCTCGACGAGCTTGGCGTAACAGGCAGAACAATCGGTGTTGCTTCTGTAGGATGTAGCGTATTCACATACAATTACTTTAACTGCGATATGGTGCAGGCGGCACACGGCCGTGCTCCGGCTGTTGCAACCGGCGTTAAGAGAAGTGACAAGAATAACATCGTATTCACTTATCAGGGCGACGGTGACCTTGCAGCTATCGGTACAGCAGAAACAGTTCACTCTGCAGCACGTGGCGAAAATATCACAGTAATTTTCGTAAACAATGCAATTTACGGTATGACAGGCGGTCAGATGGCACCCACAACACTTCCCGGACAGAAGACACAGACTTCTCCCTACGGTCGTGATGTAGAAGCAGTTGGCTACCCCGTAAAGGTTTGTGAAATGCTTTCTCAGGTAGACGGTGCTACATACCTTGAAAGAGTTGCAGTAAATAATGTAGCAAACGTAAAGAAAGCAAAGGCAGCTATTAAAAAGGCTTTCCAGAATCAGATTGAGGGCAAGGGCTTCTCCTTGGTAGAAGTACTTTCCACCTGTCCCACAAACTGGGGTCTTGCTCCCGATAAGGCAATTGGCTGGCTTGAAGAAAATATGCTTCCCTACTATCCCTTGGGAGTATATAAAGATAAGTATGCGGAGGAGAAATAATTATGAATAAGGAAATATTGATTGCCGGTTTCGGCGGACAGGGAATTCTCTTTTCAGGAAAATTTCTTGCATACGAAGGTCTTATCGACGGTAAAGAGGTAAGCTGGCTTCCCTCTTACGGTCCCGAAATGCGTGGCGGTACGGCAAACTGCAGTATCATCATCAGCGACAGTGCAGTAGGCTCTCCCATTGTGTCAAATCCCGACATTTTGATTGCAATGAATCTTCCCTCACTTGATAAGTATGAAAACGAAACCAAGAAGGGTGGACAGATTTTCGTTGACAGCTCCCTTATCGAAAGAAAGGTAGAGCGTGATGATGTAGAAACCTACTACATTCCTGCTACAAAGATGGCTTCTGACGAGGGACTTACAGGTCTTGCAAATATGATTATGATTGGTCATATGATTGCAAAGAGCGGCATCATCCCCGAGGAAAATATCGAAAAAGCAATGCAGAAGGTTGTTCCAAGTGCAAAGCAGAATATGTTCGACCTTAATATGAAGGCAGTAAAACTTGGATTTGAGTATTAATCTAAATAAAAATATGTAAAATGGAGGTATAGCTATGAATACACAGATTAAAGATATCGGAATGCGTCTTCAGTCACTTCGTGAGGATTCTGAAATTACAATTGAAGAAATGGCATCGAAGTTAGGGGAAGATATAGAAATTTACAAAAAATATGAAAACGGCGAAATGGATTTCTCTTTCAGCTTTATTTATAATGCTGCAGAAATCTTAGGCGTAGATGTTCTTGACCTGATTAGCGGAGACCAGCCGACACTTTCAATGTGTAGCATGGTTAAAAAAGGGCAGGGCTACAGCGTAAAGCGTGAACACGAATACGACTATAAGCACCTTGCCTACACCTTCCGCAATAAAAAAGCAGAACCGTTTCTTGTTACAATTAATCCCGATAAGACGGCTCCCGTGCTTCACGGTCATGAAGGTCAGGAATTTAACTACGTAATTTCAGGCAGAATGAAGCTTTATATCGGCGACATTTGCTATGAACTTGAAGAAGGGGACAGCGTATACTTTGATTCAAGCGTTCCCCATGCCGAGCAGGCAGACGGTGATGAACCTGCTCAGTTCATTGCAGTAGTAATGAAGTAACAATTGTAACTAAGAAATGGAGGCGTTGCCGTTATGGCAATATATGAAAAATTCGTCGGTGCAACGAGAGACGATTTCCTTTCTCTTAAGGATGCACAGGCAAACTATACACTTAAATACCGTGATGATTTTAACTTTGCATATGATGTAATAGATGTTCTCGGTACTGAAAAACCCGATAAGCTTGCAATGGTATGGCTGTCAGCAGACAAAAGCGTGGAAAAGAGATTTACTTTCCGTGATATGATGCTTGCATCAAACAAGGCAGCAAACTATTTCAAGTATATGGGCATCAAAAAGGGCGACACAGTAATGCTCACCCTTAAAAGAAGCTATTATTTCTGGTTCTGTATCTTAGGACTTCACAAAATCGGTGCTGTTGTTGTTCAGGCAACAGATATGCTTAAGGGCAAGGATTATGTTTACCGTTGTAATGCAGGTAACATAAAGGCTGCCGTTATCACAGGCGACGGTAGTGCTACCGAGTATTTCGATGAAATGCAGGAGGGTTACGACCATCCTATATTAAAATTTGTGACAAAGCATAAGGATGCGGGCGAGGGCTGGATTGACTTTGAAACAGGCTTTGAGATGGCAAGCGACCAGTGGCAAAGACCTACGGGTGATGAGGATACAACTGTTAACGATACAATGCTTATGGCGTTTTCATCAGGTACAACAGGCTATCCCAAAATCATCACACATAACTTCAAATACCCCCTCGGTCATATTATGACCGGTGTTTTCTGGCACAGAGTAGTTGACGGAGGACTTCACTTTACAATCTCCGATACAGGCTGGCTTAAATCCCTTTGGGGTAAAATCTACGGTCAGTGGTTCGGTGAATCAGCGGTGCTCGTTTACGATTTTGACAAGTTTGACGGAGCAGACATTCTTGGTGTTCTTGAAAAATACAAGGTTACTACATTCTGCGTTCCGCCTACAATGTACAGAATGATGCTTTTAAATGATGTTAAGAAATATGACCTCTCATCACTTACACATTGCTGTACAGCAGGTGAGGCACTCAATCCCGAAATCTACAACAAGTGGCTTGAGGCAACAGGTCTTAAGATTTATGAGGGTTTCGGTCAGACCGAAACAACACTTTGTATTGCGACCATCTATCCGTGGACTGAGCCTGTTCCCGGTGCGATCGGTCTTCCCGTACCCGGATTTGACGTTCATATCTTAGACAGCAACGACCAGTCCTGTCCCCGTGGTACAACGGGAGAAATCTCTATCCGTGTACTCAGCCGTGACAGAAAGGCGTGCGGACTTCTTGACACCTACAACTTCAGCAAGGAGGATACTAAGAAAGCTATGCACGACGGCTTCTATCATACAGGCGATACAGCATACCGTGATGAAAGAGGGCTTTTCCGTTATGTAGGCAGAAATGACGACGTTATCAAGTCGTCAGGTTACAGAATCGGACCTTTTGAAATCGAGAGCGTTCTTCTTGAACATGCCGCAGTTGCGGAAGTTGCGGTTACAGGGGTTCCCGACCCTATCCGCGGATTTGCGGTAAAGGCAACAATCGTTCTTGCAAAAGGTTTCCAGGCGTCCGACGAGCTTACGAAAGAGCTTCAGACTTATGTAAAAACAAATACCGCTCCTTACAAATATCCCAGAATTGTGGAATATGTAGCAGAGCTTCCCAAAACTTTTAACGGTAAAATCAAGCGTAATGCAATCCGTGAAAAGGATTTGGAAAATACATTGCAATAATGCAAAAACACCGCATCGGATTTCCGATGCGGTGTTTTGTTAGTGTGATTTACTGATTAACTTTTTCCTTTGCAAGCAAATCTCTGATTTCTTCAAGAAGCTGGATATCATCAGGCTTGGGAGCAGGAGCTGCAGGAGCTTCTTCCACAGGCTTGGGATTCTTAAGCTTGTTCATAATCTTAACCATAAGGAACAAACAGAATGCAATGATTACAAAGTTAACCATATTCTGAATGAACATACCGTACTTGATACCGCCGGTAAGTGTTCCATCTTCTGCATATTCAGCAAAAGCAACAAGCTGTGAAAAATCGCTCTTTCCGAAAATGAAAGCAAATGCAGGCATAAGAAGGTCGTCAACAATGGACTTAACAACTGCATTAAAGGATGTAGCAATAATCATACCTATAGCAAGGTCAATCATATTGCCTTTGAGTGCAAATTCTTTGAATTCTGCTATAAATTTTTTCATTAGTTTAATTCCTTTCATTGATTTATTACTGTCTACTAAATTACCACAAATTTCGTCAAATGTCAATCCCCTCAAGCTTTATTTGGGCATCTCTTAAGTAAGAAAGAACTCCGTCATATTCATCAGGGAAACCAAATCTTATTCGGTAGGAGCAAAGTGCCTGACCGCCGCGGGTTTTTGCCCCATACTTTGTATCGCCGACGAGGGGACAGCCAATGGAGGAAAAGTACGCTCTTATCTGATGACTTCTACCTGTGTGAAGAAGCACCTCGCAAAGTGCCGTGCCGCCGGATTCCTCAATCACTTTGTATTCCATAGAAATCTCTTTTCCGGTATCTCCGATATAGCTCTTGTTCTGGGTTTCTTCCTTTATTATATGTGCATTTACAAATGCACTTTTTTCTTTTGGAATATTTTCAAGCCGGCACAGATAATATTTGTGAACATTCCGCTGGCGTATCTGCTCATTCATATCACGGAGAGTCTCTGCATTCTTTGCACCGATTACAAGCCCCGATGTGTTAGTGTCAAGTCTGTTGCATAAGGCAGGGGAGAAAGAGCTTTCACTTTCGGGATTGTATTCGCCTTTTTTTATAAGGTAGCTTTTCAGCATATCGGAAAGAGTGCTGTTCTTGTGCTTTTCGTCAGGCTGACAGGGAAGAGAGGCAGGTTTATTGAAAATAATAATATTTTCATCCTC
>JAFTUL010000051.1 GCA_017466275.1 Clostridia bacterium
TCCGTCACATTCAAACCATACGAGGTTCAAATCTAAATATTTTTTGTCAATATTGAAAGAAACTCTGAATAAAAGGTCTGCGGGTCATTTTTGAATGCGGCACAGATTTTCTTAGCCATAATTTCCTCGCTAACGGAAATTGATACCTTGAACATATCAAAATTACCCTCGGAAATTCCTAATGTAACGCTGTATTCAATATCATTTACCTTGTCATAATCAGCCTTTATGCTGAGAGCGTTTCTTAAATCCTTTATTTTAATTTTTATAGTACGAAGTAGTCTTTCGCGTACAGTTTTGGGAATTCTTTTTGAAAAGAATTGTAATGCCTGTGTTCCTTTTTCAGTAAGACTGTAAAACCGTGCATCATCCTCAATGTAGTAGGTTACAAATTCTTCTTCCTCCAACTCGCCCATCTGTTGCTGGAGGTCAAAGTAGTTTATAAACGGCTCCAACGCAAGAATATCCACAAGATAGGAGTTGGGAACAGGCATTTTGAAATTATCAATAATAAATAGAGCAATAAGCTTTACATCTACTTTTTCGTCAAAAGAGTAATCCAAGGAAAAGGCCTCCTGAAATGTTTTATTGGTCTGAAGAGTCCATTCTTTCCATAAACTCTTCCTCTAAGTTTATCAAAGCACCGTTTTCGTCAATAACCAGCTCAGGCTGAGCATATTGAACGGGGAATGCTTTGGAAGCAACAAAATTAACAATAACCAGTGTTATATAGATAACGAGTGTGTCAACGATAAATCCTGCAATAAATACCTCCATAAATTCGGAGAAAGAGGTAAGCTCAACATTGGAATAATTATAGTGCAGGATATATTCATATATGGGATAACCTATAAATATCTTGTATATAATTGCTTTCAGCAGAACATTTACAACAACCGAAACTACAAATCTTGTAACAATAGATTTTGACAAAAGGTCTGTGAAAAATCCCCTGAAGCGTGTTCCGAACCACATAGCCTTATGTCTGTAAAGAATCCAGCCATGCAAAAATCCTGCAATAGCCGCAAGAATTACATATCCGATAAAAAATCCGCTGTCAGGAGTCACAAGCATTCTTACAAGACAGCAGAGCGTAACACTGATACAGCTTGTAACAGGGCCGAAGAAAAATCCGAGAAGGGCATTTACAATGATGTCAAGACTGATTTTTATCTCACGTATATCCTCGCTGATTGCAAAGGAAAACTCCAAATGTCCTGTAACACCCAAAATTATGTACAGTGCAACAAGAAAAATGATAACGATAATAGTAGAGGGTGCACGCAGGTGGCTCAAAGAACTAAGGAGCATTGTCTTACAATTTCCGAAATAGTTCTGAAGCATCTCCAGAACAACCTCTTTACGGCTGGAAAAACCGTTGTATTTAGCATAACGTGGGTCAATATCCTTTTCTGTCATACCAGCAGCAAATCTTGAACCTGCAGCCTGTTCATCATAGTGTTTTTTGTTAGTACTACTCATAAAAATCTCCGTTCTGCTCAAAGGAGCGAAAGTGGTTTTAAATGATTCCGAGTATATCTTTTTATATTATATAATATATGAGGTTTTTTTTCAACATCTTTTTAACTAAACTTCAACTTTTTTACACACGGCAGAAGCAGGGCAGTTATCACATTTGGGATTTCTTGCTGTGCAGTATGCTCTTCCGTGTAGGACAAGCCTGTGGCAAAAATCGCTGTGCTTGTCACGTGAAAGCAGATTTTCCGTATCTTTTTCAACCTTAACAGGGTCGGTTTCCTTGGTAAGTCCCACTCTTTTTAAAATCCTCTTTGCATGGGTATCAATAACCATTCCGCCCTTGCCGAAAATATCACCCAGGACAAGGTTTGCCGTCTTTCTGCCAACACCTGCAAGTGAAAGCATATCCTCCATATTATCGGGAATTTCACCGTCAAAATCGGAGAGGATTCTTTTGCAGCAGGCAATAATGTTTTTTGCCTTGTTATGGTAAAATCCCGTAGGTTTTATATCCTGCTCCAGTTTTTTTAAGTCAGCGTTGGCAAAGGCAGTTGCATCAGGGTACTTTTTAAATAAATCCTTTGTAACTATGTTAACGCGTGCATCGGTACACTGTGCCGAAAGCTGTGTCGCAATAAGAAGCTGGAGGGGAGTTTCGTATTCAAGAGAGCAGATTGCATCGGGATAAAGCTCTGCCAAAATATTAAAAAAAGCTTCTGCACGTTCTTTTTTTCGCATATTATCATCTCCTGTAAGTATTTTATCATAAAACACTTGTTTTTGAAAGAAAAAGTTTGTATAATAATATTTGATATTTCTGGAAAGGAAGAACACGCTATGAAAAGTCCGTTGGCAGACAGACTGCGTCCCCAATCGCTTTCAGATGTGGTCGGTCAGAAGCACATTTTAAGCGAGGGAAAAGTTCTTTACAATATAATACAGAGCGTTGAAATCACTAATATTATTTTTTACGGTCCGTCTGGCATCGGAAAAACCACGGTGGCAAATATTGCCGCAAAAATTGCGAATAAGCCACTCTACAAGCTTAATGCAACAAATGCCTCCGTTTCGGATATAAAAGCAATACTTCAGGAAGCGGAAACAATGCTCGGTGCAGACGGTGTTATTTTGTATCTTGACGAGATTCAGAACTTCAACAAAAAGCAGCAGCAGTCGCTTCTGGAATGTATCGAAAACGGAAAAGTAACCCTGATTGCATCCACCACGGAAAACCCCTATTTCTATATATACAATGCCATACTTTCACGCTCAACGGTTTTTGAATTTTATTCCGTTGATGCCGAGGATATAAAAGAGGCACTTTACCGTGCGAAGGATACTCTTGAATACCCCGTAATATTAGAGGAGGATGCGGCAGAGCATATCGCGAGAACTGCCTGCGGTGATGTAAGAAAGTCCCTTAATTCCCTTGAGGTAGCCGTAATGGCGGCAACCCCCGACGAAAATCAGAATATTGTAATTGACCTCGCACTTGCGGAGGAAGTCACAATGAAAAAGGCATTTCGTCATGACCGTGACGGTGACAGCCATTATGATGTTTTGAGTGCTTTCCAGAAAGCGGTGAGGGGGAGTGACCCCGATGCGGCACTTCACTATATGGCACGCCTTGTTGCGGCAGGTGATTTGCAGAGCATCTGCAGACGAATCCTCGTTATGGCGGCAGAGGATATTGGCCTTGCATACCCAAATGCAATTGTTATAACAAAGGCTTGTGTGGATTCCGCACTTCAGCTCGGCTTTCCCGAGGCACGGATTCCCCTTGCGGAGGCGGTTATAATGCTTGCAACAGCACCCAAGTCAAACAGTGCAATCTGTGCCATTGATTCGGCACTTTATGACGTGCAAAGCGGACTTATGGGCGATATCCCACCCCACCTTAAAGATTCCCATTATCAGGGAGCAAAGAAAATGGGACACGGAAATAACTACAAGTACCCCCACGATTACCCGAACCACTACGTAAAACAACAGTATTTGCCCGACACACTTTTAGGCAGAAAATACTATAACTATGGCGAGAGTAAGCTCGAACAGCAAACTAAAACATACTGGGACAATGTAAAAAAATAATGGGAGCTTAGCTCCCATTATTTTTATGCCATAATTTTATCCTTATACTTCATCAATGTATTATAGCCAATATCGTACATTTCCTGAATTTTTTCGGGTCGTCTTTCCGTTCTTTTCCATTCTGATGTGTCAAGCTCGGGAGCAATCAGTATAACCTTACCCTCTTTTTCAAGCTCCAACAGCTTATTGTGAGTGTTGTTATACATTTCGGTACGGTTTTGGAGTGCCTTTTTAAATTCAGAATATTTTCTGTAAAGAAAACCGCTTATATCAAGTGCTTTTTCAGGCTCTTTTTCATAACTGCGTTCACGGGTGATTATGACAACAATTTTGTCGCAACCTTCGTCAATAGCTTTCTGAAAGGGAATAGAGTCCGTTATACCGCCGTCCATATACCGCTGATTTCCTAATTTTACAGGCTGAAACATAATGGGGAGGGCACAGCTTGCCACAACTGTTTTCCACTTTCTGTCCTCGCTTGTAACGGTATGATATTCGCTTTTCCCAGTTTCAAGGTTTGTAAGTGCTGCAACAACCTTGCATCCCGATTTGTCGTAAGCTTCACTATCAAATGGAACAAGCTTGTTGGGAAGCTCGTCAAAGACGAAATCCACGTTATAGTAACTGCGTTTTTTCGGGTTAATGAGATGCCTCATACCCATATAACGCTTGTCATTAAGGTATTCAAGTCCGATTTTAAGTCCTCTGCCACGCTGATTTGAAACAAAGGAAATTCCGTTGGCAATTCCTGCAGATGTTCCTACAAGATAATCTGCCTTGAAGCCTATATCAATAAGAGCGTCAAGTGCACCTACGGTAAAGTAACCGCGGCTTGCACCACCCTCTAAAACAAGTCCTGTTTTCATAAGATTCACATCCTGTCTATATCTCGTTTTATCTGTGATTTAAGTTCGTCTATACTGTCAAATTTTCTTTCTTCACGAATGAAGCTTAAAAATTCAATTTTAATTTCTTTTCCGTATATATTACGGTTAAAGTTGGGAATATATGTTTCTGTACGGAGTGTCTCTCCGCCTACTGTCGGATTTATTCCCGTATTTGTAATGGCTGTGTAGCTGTCATTTTCCACCGTTACAAGTGTTTTATATACACCGTTTTTGGGGATAACGGTATGCTCGTTAAAAAATACATTTGCCGTGGGGAAGCCTAACTTTCTTCCAAGTTGTTTCCCCTCACATACAGTTCCCGAAAGGGAGAAGCTTCTTCCCAAAAGCTCATTTGCAGATTCTATGTCACCCTCGGAAATAAGCTCTCTTATACGGCTGGAGGAAACGCTCTCACCGTGAAGAATTTCACAGTCGCACACCATAACCTCAAACCCGTACTGCTTTCCCAATTCCTGCAGTAGCTTGGTGTCACCCTTTCCGCTTTTTCCGAAACGGTAGTTATATCCGCATACTGCAAATTTTACGTTATACTTATCTGCAAGTATTTCTTTTACAAACGTCTCTGTCTCCATAGAAAGAAGCTCTTTGCTGAGCGGAAGAAATTCTGTGTCAGCCCCCAGCGATTCAATGATGTTCTTCTTTTCCTCGTTTGTTGTAAGGTACTTTACCCTGCAATCGGACAGAAGCTCCATCGGGGAAGAATCAAAGCTTAATGCAATGGGCGAAAGGTTATTCTTTTTTGCATAATCTACTGCAAGAGAGATAATTTTCCGATGTGCAATATGCACTCCGTCAAAAAATCCCAATGCTATTGCAGAGGGAGATTTTTTCATTTATAAAACCCCTTTATAAGTCTGAGACATTCTCTCTCATCAATAATATCCGCCTGAGTGAGAGCAATAAACACTCCGTTTTCGTCATAAACACGGTAAAAGCTACCGATTGTTTTTCCTCTGTAATAAATGGAAACACCGTTTTTCACACGGTCGGCACGTTTTTTGTCAAGCTTAATGGCATCATAATTTTCAAAAAACGAGTCGAGTGGGAGAATAGCTTTTTCTACCTCTCCTTTTTCGCTGAGTGCCATAAGCTCCTCGGGAGAAATTGCCTTATCAATCGTAAACACACCTGAGGAAGTCCGCTCAAGTGCCTTGATACATCCACCGCAACCCAAAGCTTCGCCAATGTCTGAAGCAAGTGTGCGGATATATGTACCCTTACTGCAATGCACATTGACAGTTATTTCGGGGAGTTCAATTTTCTCAACCTCGATTGAGAAAATCGTTATATCACGGGCTTCCCTCTCAATTTCCACACCCTGTCTTGCAAGGTGGTAAAGACGCTGTCCGTTTACCTGAATTGCACTGTACATCGGGGGTATCTGCTTTATGTCACCCGTAAATTTCTTTAAAACGGCATATATTTCTTCCTCGGTCACATTTACGGGATTTTCCTCGAGGATTTCCCCTGCCATATCAAGAGTATCAGTCTTTGTTCCGAGCAGAATTGTCGCACGGTAACGCTTATCTTCCATTGTCAGAAAGTCGGAAGCCCTTGTTGCAGGTCCTGCCAGAATGGGCAGAACACCGCTTGCCTCAGGGTCGAGAGTTCCTGTGTGGCCGACCTTTTTCATATTAAGTGCCTTGCGGACTATTCCCACACATTTGTGCGAGGATATTCCAACAGGTTTATTCAAAATTATTATTCCGCAATAATCGTTCATCAAAGTTTCTCCAGTTCTTCTACAAGCTGTCTTTCAGCCTCTTCAATGGAAACACCGCTCAGGGTACAGCCTGCGGCCTTTTTGTGACCGCCCCCGCCAAACATTCGTGCAACAGGTTCAACGCTGTAATCTCCCAGGCTGCGGAGATTCACTCTGATGTCACCGTCGGGAAGCTCTTTCAAAAATGCACTTATCATAACACCGTCAATGCTTCTGGGAAGCTGAGCGAGTGCATCGGCATCTGTTTTGTCAGCGTTGTATTTTACCATTGTTTCATTGGTAAGTTTTGCGGTAGCGATTGTACCGTTTTTATAGAGCTTTATGGAATCAATTGCCTCTGCCTTTAATTTAAGCTGGGTGAGAGTGTTCCTTTCATAAAGCATACTGCAAAGCCAGGTTGTATTTATGCCTGTATCGGTAAGTGCAATTACAATTTCATAAGTGCGTCGGTTTACCGAAGCATACTGCAACGAACCCGTATCGGAAGAAATTGCACAGTAGAGATAGCTTGCTATCTCCTGCGTTACTTCTAAACCGCCAAGCACAAGCATTTCATAAATAAGCTCGCCCGTGGCACTTCTTTTCGGCTCTACATAGCGGATTTTACCGAAAGGAGCTGACTGGTAGTGGTGGTCAATGCAGACTGTGTTTTCCTTTTCTGCAAAGAATTTTCCCCAAAGCCCTATTCTGTCAACACCGCCCACGTCAACGGCACAGTAGCACTCATAATCAGGTGCAGTTACCCCGTCGGAATAGGGGATAACATCCGTGTCAAGAATGGAAAGATGTTTAGAGAGGGGAGTTTCCGTGAAAACATCGGATTTTATACCTTTGCTGCGGAGGGAAGCCCTCAGTGCCATTGCACTTCCGATACAGTCCCAGTCGGGGTTTGTATGCACGAATATAGCAACTGATTTACTGTTTTTCAGATGTTCTATAACTTTCTTCATAAAGAAGTTCCTTTCGGGTTTATTTTGAGATGTCGTTTAACAGCTTGTTAATGTGTGCACCGTATTCAATGGTGTTGTCAAGCTCAAAAGTGAACTCGGGGACAGCACGGAGCTTGATACGGCTTCCAACCTCTCGGCGGATAAAACCTGCCGCCGCTTTAAGCCCCTTTATAGCGTCGTGCTTTTCCTCGTCTGTTCCCATAACGGAAATATATGCCTTTGCATAACGCAGGTCGTTTGTAACATTTACATTTACGACACTTGTCATCATGGGAATTCTGGGGTCTTTAAGCTCTCTTATGATATTGCTTAATTCCTTTTTTATTTCTTCATTTATTCGGTCTGTTCTTTTAAATGACATAATATAGCCCTTCTTTCAAAAATAAGTAAATGAGGTTTTTCCCTCATTTACTTATTTTGTCTTTGTTTCTAAATAAAATGTGCGATTATCTCTTAACTTCTTCCATGATGTAACATTCCACTACATCACCCTCTTTAATGTCATTGAAGCGTACAAATCCCATACCGCATTCGTAACCGCTTGCAACTTCCTTAACGTCGTCCTTGAATCTCTTAAGTGAATCAAGCTCACCCTCGTGAATAACGATACCGTCACGAACAATTCTTACGCTGCAGTTACGCTGAATCTTACCGTCTGTAACGTAGCAACCACCGATTGTGCCGACACCGCTGACTTTGAATGTCTGACGGATTTCAGCGTGACCGATAACAGCTTCACGGAATGTGGGAGCAAGCATACCTTTCATAGCAGCTTCAATTTCTTCGATAGCTTCGTAGATAACTCTGTACATACGCATATCTACCTTGTTAAGCTCAGCCGCGTTTCTGCCACCGACATCAGGACGAACATTGAAGCCTACGATAATAGCATTAGAAGCGGATGCAAGTGTTACGTCACTTTCAGTAATAGCACCTACTGCACCGTGGATAACTCTAACACGAACTTCCTCATTGGAAATTTTCTCAAGACTCTGTCTTACAGCCTCAACACTACCCTGAACGTCTGCCTTAACAATGATATTAAGGTCCTTAACATCGCCCTGCTGAATCTGGCTGAAGAGGTCGTCGAGGTTAACTCTCTGTCTTGCTTTGTTAGCCTCATCCTTAATCTTCTGCTTTCTCATTTCAACGACGTTACGTGCAGCACGCTCGTCTTCTACTACATAGAACGGGTCGCCGCCGTCTGGAGTTTCGCTGAGACCAACGATTTCAACGGGTGTAGAGGGGATAGCTTCCTTAATTTTCTTACCCTTGTCGTCAACCATTGCTCTTACACGGCCTACTGCAGTACCTGTTACGATAATATCTCCCTGTCGGAGTGTACCGTTCTGTACAAGAACTGTCGCAACGGGACCGCGGCCCTTGTCAAGCTTCGCCTCGATAACAGTACCTCTTGCATGGCGGTTGGGGTTAGCCTTAAGCTCTTTCACCTCTGCGGTAAGGAGTACCATTTCCAAAAGTGAATCAATGTTTTTATGCTGTTTAGCACTAACCTCTACACAGATAACGTCACCGCCCCATTCTTCGGGAACAAGACCGTGTTCTGTAAGCTCCTGCTTAACTCTGTCGGGGTTAGCACCCTCTTTATCAATTTTGTTAATTGCTACGATAATGCTTACCTCTGCAGCTTTTGCGTGGTTGATAGCTTCAATTGTCTGGGGCATAATACCGTCATCTGCTGCAACAACCAAGATTGCAATATCTGTAACAAGTGCACCGCGGGCACGCATTGCTGTGAATGCTTCGTGACCGGGTGTATCAAGGAAAGCAATCTGATTTCCGTTGATATTTACCATATAAGCACCAATGTGCTGTGTAATACCGCCTGCTTCACTTGCGGTAACGTTTGTGCTTCTGATTGCGTCAAGAAGACTTGTCTTACCGTGGTCAACGTGGCCCATTACGCAGACAACGGGAGGACGGGGGAGAAGGTCCTTTTCCTCATCGGGAGCTTCTGCATCACTAAGGAGCTTATCCTCCGCTGTGATGATAATTTCCCTTTCAACCTCTGCACCCATATCCTCGGCAATAAGTGCGGCAACATCATATTCGATTTCCTGATTCATAGCCGCCATAATACCAAGCTGCATAAGGCGTTTGATGATTTCAGTAGCACCCACCTTAAGCTTCTGTGCAAGGTCGCCGACAGTAATTGTATCGGGAATAACCACATGAATAGGCTGGGGCTTTTCCTCTTTTTTAGGCTTCTGCATTTCGGGCTGCTTGGGCTGATTCTTCTTCTGAGGCTGCTGCTTGTTTTTGTTCTTCTTAACACGCTGTTTGTTTGTTTCTGTATCTTTTATTTCGGGAGCAAGCTGTTCTGCTTTCTCCTTTGCAAGCTGCATATCAAGGTCAACTGCGTTTGTTCTTGTGTCAACATAACGAACAGTCTTTTTAGTGGAAATTTCTTCCTCGGGAGCATCCTCGGTGGAAACTTCGGGAGAAGAAGCTTTTTCCTTTTCCTTAGCCTTTCTTTCTTCTTCCGCTTTTTCCTGCTGAGAGTTCACATACTCCTCAATTGTTGAGCCATCGTCAAACTTCTGTGTGTAATATTCCATTACAAGGCTCATTTCATCTGCATCCAAAGATGCGGCAGTACTCTTTGTAATTCCTGCTACTTCAGCGAGCATTTTTACAATTTCCTTGCCGGGGATATTTATATCTTTTGCAATCTGGCTGATTTTCTGTTTTGCAATCATTTCTGAACACCTCCGTAAATTTTAACGATAGCTTTACCGAATCCCTCATCACAAACTGCTACAACCGGTACATTCTTTTTACCGATTGCACGGCTTAGAGATTCCTTGTCAGAATAAAATATAAGGTCTGTATTCCATTCCCTGCATTTTGCTTCTATTTTCCGGCGGTTACTTGCCCCCATATCTTCTGCGGCAACTACTAAGCAGGCTTTCCCATCATTAAGAGCCTTTTCGGTCATAAACACGCCGAAGCTGACTTTACCTGCGCGGACTGCCATGCCCAGCATACCAAGTAATCTATCGTTCATTAAATCAGTTCCTTTTTTATAATTTCTTTAACTTCCTGAGGAAACGCACCCTTAAAAGCTCTTTCAAAAGAACGCTGTTTTTCAAACTTCTCACGGCAATCATTTCCTTTGCATATGTATGCACCACGGCCGGGAAGCTTTCCCGAAACATCCACCGAAAATTCCCCGTCTTTTTTTGTGATTCGGAGTAATTCATCTTTCAGCTTCATTTGCCTGCATACAACGCACATCCTGAGTGGAGTGGACATTATGCCTCAGTCCCCTCATAGTCCTTGTCGCTCTTAATATCAATCTTCCATCCTGTGAGTCTTGCGGCAAGACGTGCATTCTGACCTTCCTTACCAATAGCAAGGGAGAGCTGGAATTCAGGAACGATAACAAGTGCGGATTTGTTCTTTTCATCAATTTCAACGCTTAATACCTTTGCAGGATTGAGAGCTGCACTGATATATTCTGCAGGGTCCTCGCTATACTGGATAACGTCAATCTTTTCGTCGTTAAGCTCCTGAACGATACCTGCTACGCGGATACCCTTCTGTCCTACACAAGCACCTACGGGGTCAACGTTGGGGTCCTCGGAGAATACTGCAAGCTTACTGCGGCTTCCTGCTTCTCTTGCGATAGACTTAATCTGAACTGTTCCGTCTGCTATTTCGGGAACTTCCTGTTCAAAAAGCTTCTTAACAAGACCGGGATGTGTTCTTGAAACGTTAAGGTTTACACTCTTAGTAGTCTTCTTAACTTCAAATACATATACCTTAAGTCTTCTTCCGGGAGTGTAATCTTCACCGGGAATCTGTTCGGAGGGGGCAAGAAGTGCCTCCGCAGTGCCGAGGTCAATCATAATTCCTCTGCGGTCAAGCTTTTCAACCTTACCGCTCATAACGTCGTTTTCCTTGTCGCTATATTCATCATACATATTTCCGCGTTCTGCCTCGCGGATTTTCTGTACAACCATCTGCTTTGCTGTCTGTGCGGCAATTCTGCCGAACTTTGCAGGAGAAGCTTCAAAATCAACGCTGTCACCGATTGAATAACGCTTATTTATTGCCTGTGCTTCTTCAAGTGTGATTTCTGTAAAGGAGTCCAGGACATCTTCTACTACGGTCTTTGTGCAGTAAACACGCATATCGCCGGTTTCACGGTTAACCTCTGCAAAGCAGTTGTAACCGCTGCCGAAATTTTTCTTGTAAGCAGTAACAAGTGCCGCTTCAAGAGCTTCAAACATAACTTCCTTTTTGATGCGCTTTTCCTGTTCAAGTGCATCAAGTGCGAGAATAAGTTCCTTGTTCATTTTTTTCTAAACACTCCTATCAAAATTTGAATGCAAGACGTACAGAAGCAGCCTTGCTTTTTTCAATTGTAATCTTTTTATCGTTTTCCAAAACGGTGATAATACCGTCAGAATAACCTGTAAGTACACCGCTTATCTCCTTTTTGCCATCAAGGGGTGCAAAAAGCTTGATTTCGATTTCTTCACCCATCACCTTTTCAAAATGCCAGTCACGGGTAAGCGCGCGGTCAATACCGGGGGAGGAAACTTCAAAAATATACGCTTCCTTAATAAATGTCAAATCATCTAAAAGCGGACTTATTTCACGGCTTACATTTTCGCAATCCTCAATGGTTACGCCGCCGTCCTTGTCAATGAAAAGACGGAGGAAATATTCACTGCCCTCTTTTTTGTACTCGGTGTTGTAAATATATACACCGTGCCTTTCGCAAACGTCGAGAGCAAGTTTTTCAAGTGCTTCATCAATCTTTGCCAAGTTACCATCACCCCTAAAAAAGTCTGATACAATGCGAAAGAGTGGGTTTTTGCAACCCACTCCTTCGTTTATGTCAAAAGTATTATATCATCTAAATATATAGAATGCAAGCTTTTTTTGAAAATATCACAAATTTTGTTCTTTCTGTATCTTTCTGACAAAAGGTTTTTCAAGTACTCTCTTGAATGCAATGAATTTTCCCTCGTTTCCCTTGTGCAACGGTTTTGTCAGAATGGCAAAGCATCCTGCTCTTTTTGCACCCCACACATCGGTAAAAATCTGGTCACCGATAGCGGCTATCTTATTCATAGGAAGATTCATTTCCTCTGATGCTTCATTGTAGCCGTATTTTTTAGGCTTTAATGCTTCGTGAACGAAAAACTCCACACCTATTTTTTCGGTGAAATTCTTTACTCTGTCGTACTTGTTGTTGGAAACTACGCACAGTTTGAGTCCTGCTGACTCAAAAAGGCGAAGATGTGCCATAGTTTTTTCGTCGGGAATGGGGACATCGTGACCGATAAGGGTATTGTCAATGTCAAGAATAATTCCCTCAATACCTTTTTCTTTAAGGTATTCGGGAGAAACATCTTTTATATTTTCAAAATATGCATCTGCGTAGAAATTCTTAAACATTGTATTTCCTCCAATAGAAAAGATACTGTTGTGCGAACCCGCTGTAAGAACCAAACTGTGATTCGCCAAGTTTTTTTGCATCCTTTGAATCAAATTCTTCTTCCATAACCCTTTTTATCCATACATCAGCAGGGAAGAGGTCGTATTTACCGAGGGAAAACAGAAGAACACAGTCGCATACCTTGTCACCTACACCGTAAAGGGTAAGAAGCTTTTCCCTTGCGGAGGGTGTGTCAAGTGTGTCAAGAATGTTCCCGTCAATATCACCGTCTGCCACAGCCTTTGCGGCTTTCAGTATGTACGGTGCGCGGTAACCTACGCCCAATGCACGAATGTCCTCCTCGGAAAGTGTGGAAATTGTTTCGGGGGTGGGGAAGGAGTAGTATGTTTTTTCTTCAAACTTAATTTCTTTTCCGTAAAGTCTGCATAGCTTGTCCACGCAGTTTTTGATTTTGGGAATAGAACTTCTCTGGGATATTATAAAGGAAATAAGTGCTTCAAAAAAATCCTGTCTGAGAATCCGTATCCCGTTTCCAAAATTTACAGCCTTATCCATAGTAGTATTTATATTTACTGCACTTTTTACGGCAGAATAATCTCTTTCAGCATCAAGGTATCTTTTCCAGAAGCTTTCATAATCTTCGGGAGTAATACCCTGTATATCAACAGTGCTTCCTTTTGCTGAAATCCTGACTGCCTGCGAATTGGCAACTCCTATATAACTGCCGTCGGGCTGCTTTTCCCAACGGAAGCATTGTCCGCAGTCAAATGTATGCTCAGGGACAAAATCTTTAATCTCTACTATCATTTCGTTACCTCGCGTGTTTTCTCATTGGTTTGTCAATTTCGGAAATAACCCTGTTTATAAAATCGTCTGCTAAAGCATTTTTGTGAGTTTCAAAAGACAGGGAGGAGGCTCTTTTAAGCCAGTCTGCCGCATTTTTCATAGATAGTTCTGTTTCAAGTATAGCAGAAAATGTCAGCAAAGAGGAAAAAAGCACGGCGTTATTCATCTGCTCGTAGGGGAGAGTCTGCCTTGTATAAACCTTTCCTTTATCCGTATAGATAACCGAATACCCATCAGGGGTGGGAGTTGAACAAAATCCTCCCGTGTAACCTATATGCATTTGCAAAATTTTTGCAGCTTGCTCTGTTGTAAGCACTACATCAAACTGCGGTATGGTATTCATACACGTAAAAAGTGCTTCGTCAAAGGACAAATACTCTTTCTCAATGTGCATTGATTTATCATATGCATTTGCAAGTGCTTCTTCAAGGAAAGGACCTGTATCCCTATCATTGCAAACTGTAAGCTTTTTCTTTCTTTTAAGGGAAAGGTCAATAGCAATTTCTACAGCTTTATTAATATTCCCACGGTTCAATATGTGTGTGCAGATAATCTCGTCTTCTTTTTCTTCAACGCAAACTGAGGACGAGGAGTGGCAAATTGCACAGCCTTTTAAAAAGTGTAGCTCTGCATATTCTCCAAGAATGTCTTTCAACTGTTTTGATATGTCCATGTTTATAAAAACAGCGTCACTTTTTTGAAATTCATCAGTAAGCATAGAACGAAAAGCATCTATACAGTAAGGGGATGTATCCGTCTGCAAATAGGTAAATACGGCACTTTTTCTGAACTTTCGAAAGAGTGCCTTTACTACTTTCTCACATTTTATAAGCTCCGCCCTCTGCATGGGAGTATTGTATAAAAACAGGAATTTACTACTCACAAATAATTTCTCCGTCTTTCATCAAAATGGTTACTTCATTTTTATAGGAACCGCTTATTATAATGTCCGCTATCTTATCTTCAATTTTGCGACCGATAAGCCGTCTTAAAGGCCTTGCACCAAGATGCTCGCGTACAGCTTCAGTTACAAGCATTTCTTTTACATCATCAGTTACGGATAGAGTAATTCCCTTGCTTTCAAGCATTTCTGAAAGTTCAGAGAGCATAAGCTCAAGGATTTCTTTCATCTCACTGTGGTTAAGCTCGTCAAACACTATGATTTCGTCAACACGGTTAAGGAATTCGGGACGGAAAATGGATTTAAGTGCACGGTTAACCTTTTCCTTATTCTGCTTGGAAATGCTTTCTGCAAAACCGATACCGCTTCCTTTCCAGTCACTTCCCGCATTGCTTGTCATAACGATAACGGTGTTTTCAAAGCTTACCACCTTGCCGTGGCTGTCGGTTATTCTGCCGTCGTCAAGTATCTGTAGCATAATATTAAGAACATCGGGGTGTGCCTTTTCAATTTCGTCAAAAAGCACCACGCAATATGGTTTTCTTCTCACTTTTTCGGTGAGCTGACCTGCATCATCATAGCCCACATATCCGGGAGGAGAGCCAACCAATTTTGAAACAGAGTGCTTCTCCATAAATTCTGTCATATCTACACGGATAAGTGCATCCTCGCTGTCAAAAAGCTCTGTTGCAAGTTGTTTTACAAGCTCTGTCTTACCAACGCCCGTAGGTCCAACAAAAATGAAGCTTGCAGGACGGAGCTTTTTGGAAAGTGCCGCACGGTTTCTTCTGATTGCACGGCTTACTGCGTTTACCGCCTCGTTTTGCCCTATAATGCGTTTATGAAGTCTTTCTTCAAGACCGAGAAGCCTTTCAGTTTCCGCCTGAGTAATCCTCTGTACGGGGATTTTTGTCCATGATTCAACTACATAGGCAATGTCTTCGGGAGTCAGACTCACATCTGAAAGCTGTTCTTTAAGGTTGTCAATCTCCTGACGGAGAGTACATTCACGGGTTTTTAATTCAGCAAGCTTTTCATAATTCTGCTCCGTATTTTCCTCTTCAGAGGGTGTATTTTCTTCCTCTATCTGTGTTGTGAGAGTGGCGAGCTCCTTTTCTGTGCGTGCTATCTGCACAAGAATTGCGTTTTTGAGGTTTGCGCGGCTTCCTGCCTCGTCGATAAGGTCAATTGCCTTGTCGGGCAGAAATCTGTCTGTGATATATCTTCTTGAAAGATTAACGGCAGTATTTATAACCTCGTCAGAAATCTTTACTTTGTGATAATTTTCATAATATCCCTTTATTCCGCGGAGAACTTCGACGGTTTCTTCGGGAGACGGCTCCTCAACGATAACCGTCTGGAAACGCCTTTCAAGGGCAGAATCCTTTTCAATGAATTTTCTGTATTCGGTAAGTGTGGTTGCACCTATTACCTGAATTTCACCTCTCGCAAGAGCGGGTTTTAAAATGTTTGCGGCACTCATTGCACCCTCGGCATCTCCTGCACCGACAATATTATGAAGTTCATCAATTACTAGTATAACGTTTCCGAGCTTTTTCGTTTCTTCTATAATTCCTTTAAGCCTTGCCTCAAACTGACCGCGATACTGTGTTCCTGCCACAATTGCGGTGAAGTCAAGAAGATATACTTCCTTATCAAGAAGCTTTTCGGGAACGTTTCCGCTTACTATTCTTTCGGCAAAGCCTTCTGCAATGGCTGTTTTGCCTACGCCGGGTTCACCTAAAAGTGCAGGGTTATTCTTTGTACGGCGGTTAAGTATCTGTACAAGTCTTTCTATTTCACGGTCACGTCCCACGACCATATCCACCTGACCGCTTTTTGCTTTTGCAGTCAGATTTGTGCCGTAAGTGTCAAGAAGCTTTTTCTTTTTCTCGGGCTTGTTTTTAGATTTATCCTTTTTCTCGGATTTTTCACTATCCTCAATTCCGTTTTCGGGGGAAGAGGCAGGAAAACCTCCGAACATATTGGAAAAAAAGTTTGCAAGAGGATTTCCTCCAACGTCAGGAGCATTTTCCTCATTTTCAAACATATCCATCATCTGTGCTTCTAAGTTTTCCATATCACCCATATCAAGACCACCTGCCATCTGTTGCATGGTGTTAATGCCAAGATCCCTTGCACAGGGCATACATAAGCCTTCATTGACGGTTTTCCCGCCTTCCATACGGGTTACGAATATAACAGCAACATTTTTGTTGCAGCGAGTACATAACATAAAATTCAATTCCTTTCTTCGTGCATAACATTATAACACAGTTTCGGGTTTAATTCAATCAAAATATAGAAAATTCATAATATAGCCATAACTACCAAATGTAGTGCTTTTTATTAAAAAATTTGTAAGGTTTTACACAATTTTTCGAAATTTTGTATTGCACTTTCCTTTTATGTGTGATATGATAATAACAAGTATAGGAAGGAGGACGATAGAAATGAAAAAAAGATTTCTGTCCGTTATCATTACACTTTGTTTAATATTCTCCTGCACAGCGCTTCCTGCGTTTGCGGCAGGCACATTCCCCGATGTACTTTCCCCCGACCACGATTGGGCGGCAAAGCAGATTGAAGAAATGACAGACCTTGGTATTATCAAGGGTTATACAGATGGTACATTTAAGCCTGACAAGGCTATAACCAAGATTGAGGCAGTTATTCTGTTTTCCCGTGTTGCGGGCTATTCAAACAGTGCATACTCCAAGATTGCTGACCTTGCGTATGAAAAGTATCAGTATCTTCTTCAGGAACTTGATATAGAGTCCTACAATTCTTTCAAGAGAGAGATTTCTTTCCTTGTATATAAGGGTATTCTTGATGAAGATGAGATTGTGTCTTACCTTGAAGATGGTAAGTATCAGGAAGCTTTCCCCCGTAAGGATGCGGCAATGTTCATTGCAAACTTTATGGATGCTGAAATTGAGAGAACATATTCCGACCAGCTTGACTTTGCAGATAATTCCACAATCAACCATAGTGATGCAGGCTATATAGCATACGTTGTTGAAAATGGTTTTATGAACGGTGTTCAGACTGAAGACGGAAGCGTTATTTTTGATGCCAACGGAGCACTTAGCCGTGCTCAGGTTTGCGTTCTTCTTTACAGAATTATGGAAAAGCTTGATATGACTATTGAAGCAGGTGTTGTTAATTCTGTAAATCCCGACAGCGGTGTTATTAATCTTACAACAGCAGACGGAATAACGAAAGACTATGCAGTTCCTTCAAAGGCAAAGGTTTTGATTGACGGAAACAGTGCTGCCGTTTCATCAATTCTTTCAAACAGTGATATAGTTGTTGTTAGATACGGAAGAGAAATTCATTTTGTTGAAGCAATCAGTCCCGAATCCAGCAAAACAATAAGCGGTACTGTTCAGAGTGTTGTTTCAAAAGACAGTTATACAAGACTTTCTATTACTCTTGACGGAACAGATGAAGTTGTATCTTACTATGCAACATCAGATTACAAGGTAACTACAAACGGCGTTGCAGACAGCATTTCTGCTGTAAAGACAAATGACTATGTAGTTGTTAAGCTTTTGGGAACAGAGATTGTTTCAATTGACCGTGTGACAGCAGAGGCTACTGTTCAGGGTACTGTTAAGAATATAAATCTTGAAAATCCCATAACACTTTCCGTTCTTGTAAAGGACGAGCTTACAAATTCTGAAAATGTATTCAGCTACAAGCTTGCATCCGACGTTATCATCCGCCGTGACGGAAGCAGCGTATCTCTCCGTGAAATCTATGCAGGGGATAAGGTTGTTCTCACAATAAAGCGTGGTGTTATAAGCAAGCTTGTTGCAACAAGCACACAGGGTAGTAATTCCGGTACAATAACAGCTATCAAGATTGCAACACAGTCATACCTTACAATTTCATCCGGCGGTGTTGAAAAGGAATATCCCATTTCAATGGAAGCAACATACAATGTAGGCGGAAAAACTGCTACAATATATGACCTGCGTCTTGGTAATGTGGTTAAGCTTACATTAAGCGGTTCTACAATAACAAAGGTTGAGCAGAGTGCAGAGTCCGAATCAACCTCCAAGTCAGGTGTTGTAAGCGAGATAAGTACTTCCTACTACTATGTAGAAATCACCACCGACAGCGGTGTTGAAGAAAAAGTATTTGCAAGCAAGCTCGGTAACGGTATCGGTGCAAAGGTTATCGACGGTACAACAGGTAAGGAAATGAACTTCAAAAATATTAAGAAGGGTGACCACGTTATAGCAACAGGTGCATATTCCAACGGCTCATTTGTTGCAGTAACATTCGTTGTAACTCCTTCCAAATAATAAGTAAAAACGAAAGGTTCTCATCTTGATGGTGAGAACCTTTTTTATTGTAGGCTCAAGTTCCTTTTTGTACACAAAAAATGAAGGTACCAACCAAAGTTGATACCTTCATTTTTTATGGTGCGAGAGACGGGACTTGAACCCGTATGGTCTCCCACACGCACCTTAAACGTGCGCGTCTGCCGATTCCGCCACTCTCGCATATTGAATGTGTCTTTCGTGACAACGTAGATAATTATAACAGAGTAGTATTGGATTGTCAACATCTTTTTTCAAAAAAATCAAAAATTTTTATTTTGTAGTTTCTATGTACAAAAATGCTCTTACAGATGTTATGTTCTATTGGATTTTTTAGTTGACAAAATATAAATATTTATGGTATTATTAAGTACAGCGTTGAACGTGTGTAAGTAGAAAAGGCGTATCGCTTCCGAGAGAGGGGGAGTCACGGGCTGAAAGCTTCCCTGTAGTGTGTCTTTTTGAATTTCAGCACGGGAGCCCTCCGTGAAAAGCTGTGTGCGTTAAGCGGAGCGTGATACTGCGTTAATGTATAAAAGTGCAGGGCAATTTGCCTTGAATAAGGGTGGTACCGCGAGAACTCTCGTCCCTTTGTGGACGGGAGTCTTTTTGTTTGTTTTGTTTATAAATAAAAGTTTACATATATTAAAGGAGGTTATTCGTATGAACAGTAAAGTTAATGACATTAAAAAACTGTTTGACGAAAAGCTCACTCTTGTTACTACTTCCGAGCAGGTTGAAGAATTAAGAGTTGAGTTTATGGGAAAGAAAGGTCTTGTAGCCCAGCTTATGGCTGAACTCAAGAACGTTCCCAATGAAGAAAAGAAAGCATTCGGTCAGGAGGTAAATATTCTCAAACAGGAAATCGAAAAGGCAATTTCCGAAAAGAGAACAGCTATCCTCGAGGCTGAACAGCAGAAGCTTATTGACAGTGCAGAGCAGTATGATGAGTCCCTGCCTTACGATATAAAGACAGGCTCTTATCACCCCATCACTCTCGTTCAGCGTGACCTTGAAAGAATCTTCACATCAATGGGGTTCACTATCGAAAACTATTCTGAAATTGTTGACGATTACCATTGCTTTGAGGCTCTTAATATCCCCAAGCATCACCCCGCTCGTGATATGCAGGATACTTACTATTTGAGCACAGAGAATCAGCTCCTCAAGACTCATACATCTGCGGCACAGAATGCAATTATGAAGAAATACGGTGCACCTCTCCGTGCAATTTTCCCCGGCAGATGCTTCCGTAACGAATCCACAGATGCGTGCCACGAAAATACATTCTTCCAGATGGAAGGTATTATGATTGATAAGGATATTTCTATCTCAAACCTTATCTACTTTATGAAAACAATGCTTTCCGAAGTGTTCCAGAAGGATGTTACAGTTCGTCTTCGTCCCGGATTCTTCCCCTTTGTGGAACCCGGTTTCGAGCTTGACATTAAGTGCCTTAACTGTGGTGGAGAAGGGTGTCCTTCTTGTAAAAACTCCGGTTGGCTTGAGCTTTGCCCCTGCGGTATGATTCACCCCAATGTGCTTACTCACGGTGGTATTGACCCGGAAGAATATACAGGCTTTGCATTCGGCCTTGGTCTTACCAGACTTGCAATGATGAAGTACGGTGTAAAGGATATCAGAACATTCAACAGCGGAAGTCTTAAGTCACTTTCGCAGTTTAGGAATGAGTAAGGAAGGGGGAGAAAAGTAATGTTAGTTTCAATGAATTGGATAAAAGAATATGTTGACCTTACTGGTGAAGACCTTGAAAAACTCATTATGAAGTTCACTCTTTCTACTGCTGAGGTTGAAGATATTTATTTTAAAGGTAAAGAAGTAAATAATGTTGTAGTTGGTGAAATTGTTTCGTTTGAAGCACACCCAAACTCCAAGAAGCTTCACATATTAAAGGTTGACGGTGGTGACAGAATCTACGATTGCGTATGCGGTGCTCCCAATGCGGCTCTCGGTCTTAAGGTAGCCTTTGCAAAGGTTGGCGGTAGCGTTCCCGGACTTGAAATCGCAAAACGAGAAGTTGCAGGTTACGTTTCCGAGGGTATGTGCTGCAGCGAGGCAGAGCTTGGCCTGAGTGATGAAAATAGCGGTATTATGGAGCTTGACTCCTCACTTAAAAACGGTACAGACTTAAAGGAAATCTTCGACATAGATGACGTTGTGTTTGAGGTTGATAATAAGTCTCTTACAAACCGTCCTGACCTCTGGGGTCATTATGGTATTGCCCGTGAATTTGCGGCACTTACAAAGAAAGAGCTTAAACCCCTTTCTCTTACAGAGCCCGTTTACAGTGGAGAAAAGAAAATCCCCGTAACAGTTACAAGAGAGGACCTTGTTTACAGATATTCTTGTCTTGAGGTTTCTGACATTACAAAAAGTGTCAGCCCGATGAATATGCGTATCCGCCTTTATTACTGCGGTATGCGTGGAATAAATCTCCTTGCTGACCTTACAAACTATATTATGCTTGAACTTGGTCAGCCTACTCACGCATTTGATGCAAGAAAGATTGACGCTATCAAGGTTGGTACTCCTGACAGCGATATGAAGTTTACTACCCTTGATAACACAGAAAGAGATATTGACAAGGATACACTCCTTATTTATAACAATGACACTCCTGTTGCAATCGCAGGTATTATGGGCGGTCTTGATTCCGAAATCGTTGACGGAACAACCTCCGTTGTGCTTGAAAGTGCTAACTTTGACGGTGTATGTGTTCGTAAGTCTTCTTCAAAACTCGGGCTCCGTACTGATGCAAGTATGCGTTACGAAAAGATTCTTGACCCCGAAATCACAATTACTGCAATTAAGAGATTTTTGAATCTCCTGCTTGAAATTGACCCCGGTGCAAAGGTTTCTTCACAGATCACCGACGAATATGTGAAGAAGTATGACACAATCGGACTTTCCTTTACAAAGGCATACGTTGACCGCTATACAGGTATTGATATTCCTAATGAGCAGATTCTTTCTACTCTTAATCTTCTTGGCTTCAATGCAAAGCTTGACGGTGAGGAATTCAGCGTAACAGTACCCTCATGGCGTGCTACCAAGGATGTTACCATAAAGGCTGATGTTATTGAGGAAATTACCCGTATCTACGGCTATGATAACTTTGATATTACAACAACAAGAAGTGCTCTTGTTCCTGTAAGAGAAACAGTTATGCACCGCGACAGCGAATGGATAAAGGATATTCTCGTTCAGCGTTATATGATGAACGAAGTGCATTCCTACATCTGGTGCGACGGTAACAAGTATAAGAAGCTTGGTATCGATGTGGAGGAGAATGTAACAATTCTCAACATTGCAACACCCGAAAACGGTACTATCCGTAACAGTATGCTTCCCACACTTCTCACTTTTGCATATGAGAATAAGCAGTACGCTCCTGCATACGGACTTTTTGAAATCGGCAGAGTGGTAGAGGGTGTGACGGCAAATGGAGAAGCTAACGAAAGACAGCATCTCGGCATCACACTCTTTGACAAGACCTGCAGTGAAAAAGAACTTTACTTCAAGGCTGTTGAAATTGTGAGATATATTGCAGACCAGCTCCGTCATACAGAGCCGAAGTTTACAAGAATTGCTCCAGCACATGCTTGGCAGCATCCCAAGAATACTTCGGAAATCTCCGTAAACGGACAGACGATTGGTGTTCTCTGCACACTTCACCCCTCTAATCTTAAGAAGATTGACAAGAATGCGGCAGTTGTATGTATAGAAATTGATATGGCAGATTTTGAAAGCTCAAAGGCTAATGCACTCAAGTTTAGCGAGCCTTCAAGATTCCCCGGAGTGGACTATGACCTTTCACTCGTTACAAACGGTAAGAAATATAGCGAAATCTCCTCCGCGTGGGAAAACGAAAGTATTCCTGAACTTGACGGAGTGAAGCTTGTTGATACCTATGAGCTTGACGGGGAAATGTCAATTACTCTCCGCTTTGCATTCTCCTCCTCTGAAAGAACTCTTTCAATGGAAGAAATCCAGAAGCATATTGACAAGATTATAGCAAATCTTACAGGTTTGGGTGTAACACTCAGAATATAACAAATTTGACTTAAAGGTATCTTTCCCCGGAAAGATACCTTTAATTTCGGCAAAAAGTTGACATTTGCTTTAAAATATTATAAATTAAATAAGAATGTGCAATAAGAATTTACAGGAGAAGATATTATGTTTTCTAAAAAATATTCAACTACCTTGCAAATTAATAATTTAAAGCGTGTTATGGTAATGCTTTTCTGTGATGTTTTTATCATTATAGCAGCAGCGTTAATGGCAGCAATGCTGAAAGGGAATGATTTTATTTATGACCCCATATCTTTTTACGCAGGAAAGTACAGAGAGCTTATTCTTCTGATTTTTGTAATGATTTCTTCAATGGGACTTGCAGGAAGCTATACAACAAGCTGGAGATATGCTGAATATTCTTCTTATGTTTATATGTATATGGCATCGTGTAGTGCAACTGTTCTGACATATGCACTTTCCAGAATACTCGTTTTAAAGGAACTGAAATTTGCTTTTTCTGACTATCTCCTTATCGGGCTTATTTCAACCTTTGGCTTTACGATTGAAAGGTTTATGGGAAGATATTTACGTATTTATATGAGACGAAAAGAGCTTAAAAGAGAAAATGCAAAGAAAACCCGTGTCATGGTTATCGGTGCAGGCGATACCGGTTCTGCCCTTATCAGAAGTATGCGTAAGGATACTATGATGTACCCTGTGGTTGCAATAGATGACGATGCCAAGAAACACGGTATGGTTATTTCCGATGTTCCGATTATAGGCGGCAGAGAGAAAATTCCCGTTGCGGTACAGGAATACAAAATTCAGGAAATTATTATTGCAATTCCGTCAGGAAACACTCCTGAGCATAATGCAATTATGCGTATCTGCAAAGAAACGGGGATAAAGACCTCTACTGTTCCCTCTCTTTTTGAGCTTGTCAGCGGAAAAGCCAGCATAAGCCAGATTCGTGAGGTTACTCCTCAGGACCTTTTGGGAAGAACTGAGGAAATTATTGAGGGTAAGGATATTTTTGGTTACATAGAGGGAAAAACTATTATGGTAACAGGCGGCGGCGGAAGCATAGGAAGTGAGCTTTGCCGTCAGATTGCCAGATTCAATCCCAACAAACTTATCATATTTGATATTTATGAAAATAATGCATATGATTTGCAGCAGGAGCTCAGGAAGAAATATCCCGAACTCAGACTTGAAGTTCTTATCGGCTCTGTCCGTGACAGGAAAAGACTGGAGGAGGTTTTTGAGACCTATAAACCGAAAGTTGTTTTCCACGCAGCGGCACACAAGCACGTTCCTCTTATGGAGGACAGCCCTGACGAAGCTATTAAAAACAATGTATACGGAACATATAATGTTGCTTCAACTTGTGAAAAATTTGGTGTTGAGCGGTTTGTTCTCATATCAACGGACAAGGCTGTTAATCCTACAAATATAATGGGTACGAGTAAACGTATTGCAGAAATGGTTATGCAGAGATTTGCACTCAGCCAGAAGAAAAACGGTGGAAAGACTATCTACGCGGCAGTTCGTTTCGGTAATGTTTTAGGAAGTAACGGCAGCGTTATTCCTCTTTTCAAAAAGCAGATTGCCGAGGGTGGACCCGTAACAGTAACCCATCCCGAGATTAACCGTTTCTTTATGACAATACCCGAAGCATCACAGCTTGTAATGCAGGCGGGTGCACTTGCCGAGGGCGGTGAAATCTTTATTTTGGATATGGGTGAGCCTGTTAAAATCGTAGATCTTGCAAGAAACCTTATTGAACTCAGCGGACTTGTTCCCGATGTAGATATCAAGATTGAATTTTCAGGACTTCGCCCCGGTGAAAAGATGTACGAGGAAATTCTTCTTGATAAAGAAAAGCACGCTGCTACAAAGCATGATAAAATATTTATTGAGCAACCTATAAATGATTCAGACAGGCTTATTAAGGAGATATTTGACCTTAGGGAGGGACTTTCCTGCGAAATACCTCTTTATGACGGTATGATTGAATGGTTTAAAAACGAAATTGTTACAAAATAAAAATAAGAAAAATCCCATTATAAAGCCGAAAAAAGACTCTAAACAATAAAAATATCTTTAAATTTTTAAGAAATTGTTACAAAAAAGCTTGCAATTGTTACAAAAAAGTGATAGAATGTATCAGGCAAAAGGGAAGAGTATGTCTTTTTTGCATTAAATTCTATTTCTTATTTGGAGTAATTGTATGTCTTTTATGAAAAGGTTAAAAAGAATATTTGCCCTGACAGCACTTATGATTATAACCGTAAATACCGCACATGCGGAGTTTTACTCAGTTCCTCAGGAATTAACTGGATATGGGGAGAGGATTTACAGTTCAGCCCGTTCATATTTCGGCAGAAGAAGCTTCAGCGGTTATTGCGGAACATATGTAAAGTGCCAACTTAGAGCAATGGGGATTTTTGAAAATCAGTATGATGTTCACGGTAACGGAAATCAATGGTATGCAAATTTTGAAAATGTAACACAGACCAGCGGCGGATACTATGTGTATAGAGAAAGCGGAAGCGACTGTCTTTATAAGCTTCAGGACAAATACGGTACAAACCTTAAAAATATTGTACTAAGTTTTCCTATACAATCAGGACGTTCTGCGGCAAGACCGGGTGCAGGCCATGCCTTTGTTATTTATGAAATTCGTGACGGTATCGCCTATTACTCGGAGTCTTTCGGGTTTGGAGGTTTCAGCGAGGGTCAGGTTATAGCCGAGGATATAGATTCTCTTTTGACCAGATACACAAGAAGGCACGGTGCTTTGACCGGCTGTGTAATGCTCTCTGAAAATGAAATCCTTTCAGAAGAAGAGGAATACCTGAAAGTTGTTGAAGCGTTTATATCAGCTTTGGAGAATATGTCCGAGAGTGTTACAGTTGCATAATTTTGTCTATCTTAATTCCCGTGTACAAACACGGGAATTTTTTACTTAAAATAAGAAATACGGAGATGATTTCAATGAAGAAAAAAATCATAGTGGGTATTACTCTTGTAATTGCTTTGGTGGTGGCTTTTGTTGCTCTTACTATGTTTATGGAGTACACACGTACAAATTCCTCCGACAAAACTGTTACGGTGCAGATTCCCAAGGGTGCTTCTGAAAAAAAGATTGCTGAAATTCTTAAAGATAACGGAGTAATTGACTACGAAATCACTTTCCGCTTCAAAATGAAAAATTCTCCCTACCGCGGCAAGCTGAATTACGGAAAATTCGTGTTGAATAAGAATATGTGTCTTGATGACCTTATTGAAACTCTGGCAAAGCCCGGTGAATTTGAAAAAGGGATTACCATAACAATTCCCGAGGGTTACAGTGCTGAAAAAATAGCCTTGCTGTGTGAAAAAAAGGGCATATGCACTGCAGAAGAATTTCTGAAAGAGCTTTCCGAGGGTGCATTTAATAATGATTTTATAAAGGACATTCCCGATAAAGACGGTGTTAAATATAAGCTTCAGGGTTATCTTTTCCCAAGCACATATAATTTCAGCAAGGATGCTGATGCATCTAAAGTTATAAACACACTTCTTTCCGAGTTCCAGACACAGTATAATAAAGTAAAGGATATGCTTCCCGAGGGAATGACTATGGCGGAGGCAATTAACCGTGCGGCACTTATTGAAAGGGAAGCGAAGATTGATTCTGAAAGGGAAATGATATCGGGTGTTATAGAAAACAGACTTAACATTGATATGATTCTCCAGATAGATGCCAGCGTTGTATATGCAATTTCCGACGGACTTTATGATGTTGACAGAGTGTTGTATAAGGATTTAGAGGTTGATTCTCCTTATAATACCTATAAGTTCAAGGGACTTCCTGCAGGGCCTATCTGTAACCCCGGTCTTGAATCAATCCGTGCGGCAATGAATCCGACCGAGCATAAATATCTTTACTATCATACAGATACTAATAAGAATGACGGAAATCATATTTTTAGCGAAAATTTTTCCCAGCATACGGCAAAATAAGGGATAAAAGCTATGGAAAAATATATTGTAGACAGATTTGAAGAGGAATATCTGGTTCTTGAAAAAGAAACTGGAGAAACTCTTGATGTTCTCAAAAAAGAAATCCCCGATGCAAAAAAAGATGATGTAGTAATTTTTGAAAACGGGAAATATACTGTTGATAGAGAAGAAACAGAGGCACGCAAAAAAATAATTGCAGAAAAATTGCGTAAACTATTTGAAAAGAAATAAATTTTATGGTAAAATAATATAAATACAATTTTTGTGAGGTGAGAAGAATGGACGCAGGAGGTAATAGTAAAATCGGACGAAGTATGCCTGACCGCGTTCATTTTTCGCGGTTATAGGCACCCTTTGTCCCTCAGACAGAATAAAAATATCATAATGAAATGAGGGATTAGTCATGGCGGAGAACAGAGATGTTCTTATCACCGAAATGATTATGCGTCTGATTGAAGGGAAGAAATACGCTTCAGTCCGTGATGCAATGGAAACAATGCACGCTGCCGACATTGCCGCAATTTTAGAGGAATGTCCCAAGGAGCAGGTGCCGCTTATTTTCAGACTTCTGCCCAAGGAGCTTGCGGCAGAAACCTTTGCTCAGATGGAGGAAGACCATCAGGAGCTTTTGATACAGAGCTTCAGCGACAGTGAACTTAAAGAGGTCGTTGACGAACTTTATGTAGACGATGCCGCTGACCTTGTAGGTGAAATGCCTGCAAATGTTGTAAAAAGAATACTCAGGCAGGCAGACCCCGAAAAAAGAAAGCTTATTAACGAAATACTTAAATACCCCGAGGACAGTGCAGGAAGCATTATGACAACCGAGTATGTTTCCCTGCGTCCAGATATGACCGTCGAAGATGCCATAAAACGCATCAGAAGAACGGGTGTGGATAAGGAAACCATCAACACCTGCTATGTTACAAAGCAAAACAGAAAGCTTCTAGGTATAGTAACTATAAGAACACTTCTTCTTGCGGAAGAAAATGCCACTATGCAGGAGCTTATGACAGAGGATGTAATATCTGCTCTTACAACTCAGGACCGTGAAGAGGTGGCTCTTGACTTTACAAAGTACGACCTTTCTGCAATGCCTGTTGTTGACGAGGAAAACCGTCTTGTCGGTATCGTTACCGTCGACGACGTTATGGATGTATTGCAGGAGGAAACTACCGAGGATATTGAGAAGATGGCGGCTATTATCCCACTTGACAAGCCCTATCTCAAAACGGCAGCGTTTAAAATGTTCCTTAGCCGTGTGCCGTGGCTTCTTATAATGATGCTGTCGGCAACTTTTACAGGACTAATTATCACGCACTATGAAACCGCACTTGCCGCAAATATAGTTCTTGTAGCAAGTATTCCCATGCTGATGTCAACGGGCGGTAATGCAGGAAGCCAGTCGTCAGTTACGGTTATCCGCGGACTTTCAATTGGGGAGATAGAATTCCCCGACATTTTAAGAGTAATGTGGAAAGAAATCAGGGTAGCAATTCTTTGCGGACTTACGCTGGCAGTAGTTAGTTATTTTAAATTTATACTGTTTGACGGTGTAGGCTGGGATGTAGCTCTCGTAATATCGCTTACCCTTTTTGTAACGGTTGCCGTTGCGAAGATTGTAGGATGTACGCTTCCCATGATTGCAGACAAAATCGGATTTGACCCTGCAGTTATGGCAAGCCCCTTTATAACAACAATTATTGACGCCGTTTCATTGGCGATATATGTAAATATAGCAATGAATCTATTGTTATAAAAAAAGGCGGTCAATGACCGCCTTTTTCGTACAGGTGAGTATTATGAATGAAATAATTTTAGAAAAACTTGATAAATTGCCCCAAAAACCGGGTGTGTATATGATGAAAGACGCAGGCGGAAGAATTATCTATGTAGGTAAGGCAAAGATTCTTCGAAACCGTGTCCGTCAGTATTTTCAGGCGTCTGCTAATCATAGTCTGAAAACCAAGGTTATGGTGTCTAAAATAGCTGACCTTGACTACATCATCTGCGACAGCGAGATGGAAGCACTTGTCCTTGAGTCCAATCTTATCAAGGAAAATAAACCAAGGTATAACATTCTTCTTAAAGACGACAAACATTATCCATATATTAAAATAACCATAAACGAGGAATATCCACGTATGCTTTTTGTCCGCAGGATAGAAAATGACGGTGCAAAATACTTCGGCCCGTACCCAAGCGGATATTCAATCAAGGAAACAATGGAGCTTTTGAAAAATATTTTTCTTTTGCCCCATTGCCATAAGCAGTTTCCCCGTGATTTGAAAAAGGACAGACCTTGCCTTTACTATTCAATGGGGCGTTGCAGCGGAATCTGTCAGGGTAATGTTTCACCCACGGAGTATAAAAAGATTTTTAAAAACATCATAAAATTCCTTGAGGGTAAGGATGAAGAGGTTATAAGTCAGCTTCAGGAAGAAATGCTCGAAGCATCCCGAAATCTTGAATTTGAACGTGCAGCACTTCTTCGTGACCGTGCCGCATCTGTACAGAGGCTTGGCGAGCAACAAAAAGTCATTACCGACAGCGTGGGGGATGTGGATGTTATTGCGGTTGCAGCGGAGGATTCTCTTGCTTCTGCAGAGGTATTCTATATCCGTGGAGGCAGACTTATCGGAAAGGACAGCTTCGACCTTTCTCAGGGTATAAATCAGGAGCCGAGGCAGATTATTTCGGAATTTGTAACTGCATTTTATGCCCGTGATAATTTTATTCCGCAGACTATACTCCTTTCTCATTATATGGACGACCTTGAAACAATGGAGGAGCTTCTCACCGAGAAAAAGGGCAAACGTGTCTATATAAAAGTGCCTGCACGCGGTGATAACAAGAAAACCGTTGATATGGCGTATAATAATGCCCTTAAAAATATTGAAAACTATAAAACCGTTCAGGTAAAGGAAAAGCTCCGTGTAGAGTCCGTGACGGAGCTTGCAAAGGCACTCAAACTGGAGGTTATTCCTGACAGAATTGAGTCCTACGATATTTCCCATATATCGGGAGCAGATCCCGTTGCATCTATGATTGTATTTGAAAACGGAAAAAGTGCAAAAAAAGAATACCGCCGTTTCAAAATCAAAACGGTGGAGGGTGCAAACGATACGGCATCACTACGTGAGGTATTGCTCAGGCGTTTTACCCACGAAAAAAGAGAGGGCGACGGAAAATTTTCTGTATTACCCGACCTTATTCTTCTTGACGGCGGTAAAGGTCAGTTAAGTACTATTAAGGAGCTGTTCAATGAAATCGGAGTGGATGTGCCAGTATTCGGTATGGTGAAGGACGACAAGCACCGTACCCGTGCACTTCTCAGCGAAGATGGGGAAGTGTACTTAAACCCCGTCAGCTCAGTATTTCACCTCATAACAAACATTCAGGATGAGGTACACCGCTTTGCAATCGAATATCACCGCAGTCTGCACCGTAAAAACACTATTGAAAGCGAGCTTGAAAAAATTCAGGGAATAGGAAAGCAGAAGAGAATTGCACTTTTAAAACACTTTAAAAGTATCGGTAAAATTAAAACTGCATCGGTAAACGAATTGCTTTCCGTAAAAGGAATAAGCCTAAAAAATGCGGAGGATATATCGGAGTATTTTAAAAACAAGGAGGGGTAATTACCCCTCCTTGTTTACTCCATAGAATATTGCGTCAAAATCAGTATTTAAAATCTCTTTAATTAAAAGTAGCTCATCTGCATACAGGTGCCTTTGCCCAACCTCAATTTTTGCCATGGCACTTCTTGTTATATCGCATCCGCGAAGTTGCAGTTTCGCAGATAAAATGTCCTGTGTCATACCAATGCTTTCGCGGATAGCTCTTATGTTATGACCGATTTGTGTTTCGATTATTTTATTCATAATAACTCCTTTTGCACTTATACGAGAACAATATATTGACTTTATTATATTATGATGTTATAATAAAAATGCACCTATACAAGTGCAAAACATAAGGAGGTATTACTATGAAAAAATGTAGTTTCAGAATTTTTGGCATCTTGATGGTTGTGATGCTTCTTTTGCAAGCTTTTGTTTTTGCATACGATGACGGAAGCGAAGACGGTATGTTTAGAGTGATTGACCTCGGTGATGTACAGATTGCCTACACAAACAGACTTGGTATGGGGCTTCGTGATTCTTATATGTACCGTGGTTGCGGTGTGTTTGATAAAGACGGAAAGGTTATTGTAGAACCAATCTATAATGAAATTCTTCCTCCGTCAGAGGGACGTGCCGCCTTTGTTTTAGATGGAAAAATAGGATTTTTTGACGAAAACTGGAACGTTGTAATAGAGCCAAAGTATTTCTGTAATGTGTATCCCCTTAAAATCAAATTTTCAGAAGGACTTGCGGCTGTGGGAAAGGGAAGTTTTTCCGAAAAAGTTCTGTGGGGGTATATTGACCGTGATGGCAATGAGGTTATTGACTTTATTTACGACAGTGCCGAAAATTTTGAAAACGGAGTTGCACGGGTAGGTCTGGAAGAGGGCGTATATAACTACAACACAAAGATGAAAACGGGCAAAATTGATAAGGACGGAAATGTTTTAGAGCCGTTTAAATTTTCATACTATTGGGGAAACGAGTATCTGTGGGAAAATGAAACCCTTGATGTTCTTCTTAGTGAAAATCTGGTAGAGCTTAATGGTAGGCGTTATGAAAATGCAGACCTTGAATATCCCTTTATAAACTACCATGGTTACAGCTACATTCCTCTTTCATACTATGGGTGCAGAATGATGGGCATAAACTGTGACTGGACTCCTGATGAGGGTGTAATGCTCTCGGGCGGAGGCGAAATGGCAGAGGATATTGTGGGTAAAAACGGTATGAAATCGGGGGTTTACCAAAAGGCGAAAATCTACAAGGGCAAGCTTTCTGTAAATGGAAAGGTATATGAATACGGTGATACCTCATATCCACTTATTACTTTTCGTAATGTAGTATATATGCCAGTTTTATGGCAGACAGGCATGGAAGAACTGGGGATAGATTACAAATTTCTTCGTGCTGACCAGATAGGCGGCGAGGACGGCTGCATGGTATTTCAAACAAAATAAAAAAAGAGGCGTCAGCCTCTTTTTTCATTGCAAAAGGATAACCTTGTCATCCACTTATATTCCAAGGTCATTATTCATAATATTTGCATTCTGTACAGAATCCTTGCCGTATTTGTCACGGATAGCATCAAGCGTCTTTTCAAGGCTTTCTCGTTTAGGGTCTTTAGCTTCATCAAAAAAGCTTATCTGCTCAGCCCCGTTTTCGGGGACTATACCTCCGCCCGTTACCGTCAGCATACGGATAGGGTTTTTCATATTCCAGCTTCGGCGGATAATTTCCATTGCCTTGTCTGTTATGTCCTTTGCAAGGTTGGTAGGGCTATCCAGTTTTTTCTGACGTTGTATGGAGTGCAGGTCAGGGTCCTTGATTGTAACCTGTACCACGGTGCATTTTACACCTTTTTTCCGCATCCTTACGGCAATACTTTCACTAAGGTAGGAAATACCGCACAATATATCCTTTTCTCCGTACAAATCCCGTTTGAATGTCATTCCGTTACCTACGGACTTGACTTCATCATTTGCGTGGGGGTCAACGGGTGAATTGTCCTCACCCCGTGCATAATGGTAAATGGTTTCACCTTGTTTCCCGAGTAGCTTTATAATATCGTTTTCGTTACTCTCGGCAAGGTCGCCGATTGTTTCTATATGAAGCTTGGCGAGTGCTTCTCTTGTCCGTCTGCCCACAAAAAGCAAATCCCCAACGGGGAGGGGGTAGACTATTTCCTTGAAATTTTCCATTGAAATGACCGTTGTTGCATCGGGCTTTTTGTAGTCGCTTCCAAGCTTTGCAAATACCTTGTTGAAAGAAACACCCACGGAAATAGTGATACCAATTTCTTCCCGAATCCTTTTACGCAGAATTGATGCAATTTCCTCACCGCTCCCAAAAAGCCTTTGTGAGCCCGTCACATCAAGCCAGCTTTCGTCTATGCCGAACTTTTCCACCAAATCGGTGTATTCAAGATATATTTCATTAACCCTGCGGCTGTATTCCTCATACAAATCGTGATGGGGAGGGACTATTACAAGGTCGGGGCATTTCTTTTTTGCGGAAAAAATGGTTTCCGCAGTCTGGATATTGTATTTTTTTGCAAGCTCATTTTTCGCAAGTATAATTCCGTGCCTTGCCTCCACACTTCCGCCCACAGCCATAGGAACATTTTTAAGGTGGGGATTAAGCGCACACTCAACGGATGCAAAAAATCCGTTACAGTCACAATGCAGTATTACTCTGTCTTTCACACAAAATCCCTCCTTTGTTGTTATTCTATCACACAATATAAGTTTAATCAACTGTATAAAAAATGCTCTTGACAAAAAAATATCCAATATGTTAAAATTACAACGAATTGAATAGATTCACGCAATGTGTCGTATATGCCGTGTGGGCATATGCGGTGAAAAGAGAATCGGGTGAGAATCCCGAGCGGAACTGCCGCTGTATGCGTTTGAGAGAATACGTCGTGACGAAAGTCGGTCACTGAGGAATTGGGAAGGCTGACGTATTTTCGATTGAAAACGTAAGTCAGAAGACCTGCATTGTTGGTGTCACTTGTCGCTACAATTTTTAGCGTTGGCAGGTGGTTTGTGTTTGTTGTGCAACAAATACAAAGATTTCACAGGCACACAGCTGTGGCATTTTTTGCCGCGGTTTTTTTCTTTTATAATTTTTCAGAAAGGGGTGCATAAAAATGAACGAATTCAAGACCTGTCATCCGATGGTAAACTTCCTCTATTTCTTTTTGGTAATAGGGTTCACTATGTTTTTGATGCACCCTGTATCATTAGGGATAACGCTTTTTTGTGCTATATTATACTCCTTTGTGCTGAAAGGAAAAAGAAAGGCACTCAAGAGTATCGGGGTAGCCGTTTTTGTAATTTTGATTACCGCAATACTGAATCCGCTTTTCAGCCACTACGGAGTAACGGTTATAACGTATCTTCCTACGGGAAATCCACTGACGGCAGAATCAATCTGTTACGGAATTGCGGCAGGGGTTATGCTTTCGTCCGTGCTTCTTTATTTTTCCTGCTTCAATATGGTTTTGTCGAGCGACAAGTTTACTTATCTTTTCGGGCGTATTATTCCAAAACTATCTATGGTATTTTCAATGATAATACGGTTTGTCCCGACTCTAATATCGCGTCTTAAAGAAATTTCTGCCGTTCAGAAAACTCTGGGCAGAGACATTTCAAAAGGCGGTATTATAAAGCGTGTCAAATGCGGTATAAAAATTTTGTCAGTCCTTATCACCTGGTCACTTGAAAATGCAATAGAAACTGCCGACAGTATGAAAAGCAGGGGGTACGGACTTTCAGGGAGAACGTCATACACAATATTCAAACTCGAAAAAAGGGACAAGCTGATGCTTTTAAGTATGGGTATCTTGTCAGCGGTAATTCTCTGGGGAATACTGTCAGGGAAGTTAAATTATAGCTATTTCCCCGTGCTTTACACCGAAAAATTAAGCTTTTTGTCACTGTGCATGCATACGGCATATTTGTTTTTATGCTTAACACCTGTTTTACTTGAATGGAGGGAGGCTATACGATGGAATGTTATAAAATCGAAAATCTGACATTTAAATATCCTGCATCCAAAAGCTTTGCCCTCAGGGATGTTTCTCTTACCGTAAACCGTGGGGAGTTTGTAACAGTATGCGGTCATTCGGGTTCGGGCAAGTCCACACTTTTAAGATTACTAAAGCCCTCACTTTCTCCCAAAGGGGAGAAAACAGGGGAAATCCTTTTCTGCGGTGAGGGTATCACTCTTGTGGAAAACCGTACCCAAGCGGAGAAAATAGGCTTTATTATGCAATCCCCCGAAAACCAGATTGTAACAGACAAGGTATGGCACGAGCTGGCATTCGGCCTTGAAAGCATTGGGGCAGATAATTCACAAATACGTGCGAAAGTTGCTGAAATGGCATCATTTTTTGGCATAGAGGAATGGTTCCATAAAAAGACAACTGACCTTTCGGGAGGACAAAAACAGCTTTTAAACCTTGCCTCCGTTATGGTTATGCAGCCTGATGTTTTAATTCTTGACGAGCCTACAAGTCAGCTTGACCCCATTGCATCGGGTGAGTTTTTGAACGTGCTTTCCAAAATTAACAGGGAGCTTGGAGTAACTGTCATAATTTCCGAGCACCGTCTTGAGAATGTGCTTGCACTTTCAGACCGTGTAATTCTGCTTGATGAAGGCAGGGTAATTTATAACGGAAAACCTTGTGAACTTTCAAAAA
>JAFTUL010000052.1 GCA_017466275.1 Clostridia bacterium
AACCGCGATGGATATGAGCATACCCTTTATTTTGAAAAGGGCGAAAATGTCGGCGGACTTTATAAGGAAGAAAAAAAATACCGCAGTACAGGTACTACCATCAAGTGGAGGCCCGATTTACAGGTATTTACCGACATCAATATCCCCATTGATTTCTTCATTGATTCCCTGAAGCGTCAGGCGGTTGTCAACGCAGGACTTACTTTCAAGCTGACATATCACAATGGAAGCGAAACAGAGAAATACGAATTCCGCTACGATAACGGTATTGTTGACTATATTAACGAGCTTTGCCCCGAAAATGAGAAGCGTATTTCCAACACTTCATTCTGCGAGGGCGAAAGTATGGGCCGTGACCGTGAGGATATGAAGGATTACAAGGTCAAGATGAGTGCGGCATTTGCATTTTCCAATGATGTTCAGCTTATTGAGTACTACCACAACTCCAGTTATCTTGAGCATGGCGGTGCTCCCGACAAGGCGGCAAAAAGTGCTCTTGTAAGTGCCGTTGATGCTTATATAAAGCAGAACAACAAATATACAAAGAACGAATCAAAAATTACATTCAACGATATTTCAGACAGCCTGATTCTTGTTACAAACTGTTTCTCAACTGTTGTAAGCTATGAGAATCAGACAAAGAAAAGTATTACAAACAAATTCATTCAGGAAGCAATGACGGAATTCCTCCGCAAGAATTTAGAGATATTCTTCATTGAAAACCGTCCTGAAGCAGAAAAGATTGCAAATCAGGTACTTCTTAACAAGCGCAGCCGTGAGCATGCCGAGAAAACCCGTGCAAGCATCAAGAAAAAGCTGACAGGTACAATGGATGTTACAAACCGTGTACAGAAATTTGTTGACTGCAGAAGCAAGGACGTTTCAAGGCGTGAGCTTTATATAGTTGAGGGTGATTCTGCTCTCGGTGCTTGTAAACTTGGCAGAGATGCGGAGTTTCAGGCAATCATCCCAGTAAGAGGTAAGATATTAAACTGTCTTAAGGCTGATTTTGAAAAAATTTTCAAAAGTGAAATTATCACAGACCTCCTGAAAGTACTCGGTTGCGGTGTTGAAATACAGACGAAGCATAACAAGGATATGAATTCCTTTGACATTAACAATCTCCGTTGGGACAAGGTTATTATCTGTACCGATGCCGATGTTGACGGATTCCAGATTCGCACACTCATCCTTACAATGCTTTACCGCCTTGTACCCACTCTTATTGACGAGGGCAAGGTATTTATCGCTGAATCGCCCCTGTTTGAAATCACACACAAGGATACTTCCTATTTTGCATATAACGAAAAGGAAAAGACAGAGATTCTCGCCCAGCTTCCCGAAAAAGGTGTATCCATTCAGCGAAGCAAAGGGCTTGGTGAAAACCAGCCCGATATGATGTGGCAGACCACAATGAACCCCGAAACAAGAAGACTTATTAAGGTTGTAAGCGAGGATGCCGAGAAAATGGCTGCAACATTTGATTTGCTTCTGGGTGATAATCTGCAGGGAAGAAAAGAATTTATTGCAGAAAACGGAAAGCTCTATATAGACATGACAGACGTTTCATAAAATGGCTTCAATATTTTTAAAAAAAGAAATTCTCAAAATGAGAATTTCTTTTTTTGTTTTACAAATAATAATCCCTAAAGGAGATTATTGCATGACTATCTTTATCCGTACAATTATTCTTTATATTTGTGTAGTTACGGCAATGAGGGTTATGGGAAAAAGACAGCTCGGCGAGCTTCAACCGTCGGAATTTGTTATTGCACTGATGATTTCCGAGCTTGCATCAATACCCATAAGCGAAAAAGATATTCCTCTTTATCACGGCATCATCCCTATTGCCGCATTGGTTTTGCTGGAGCTTGTTTTTTCCGTACTGGTTATAAAAAGCGAGCTGATGCGAAAAATCATCACAGGTTCACCAGTACAGATAATACAGGATGGAAAGCTTATTATGAAAGACCTAAAGAGGCTTCGAATCTGCATAGATGATGTACTGGAACAACTGAGGCTTGCAGGGTATAGCACTTTATCTGAAATTGACAGTGCAATAATCGAAACCAACGGTCAGCTTTCCATAGTTCCCAAGGAGAGTTCCCGCCCTGTAATTTGCAGCGACCTTAACCTTTCACCCGAGCAAACGCACATCCCACACACCATCATAGCAGACGGTGTTTTGCGAAGAAAAAATCTGGAGGGTGCAGGACTCAGTGAAAACTGGCTTAGGAAAAAGCTTGGGGAATATAACATTAAAAGCTACCGCCAAGTGGCATTTTTCAGTGTAACAGACAATAAAGAGATTACGATTCAAATTTCCGAAAAATAAGGAGTGTTTATATTTTGAAAGCAGTTATACTTTGCAACAATGAGGGTACCCGCCTAAGGCCTGTTACCTGCTCCATTCCCAAGACTATGCTTCCTGTTATGGGAAGACCGATTGCCGAGCATACCCTGCGTCTTTTTAAAAGACACGGCATAAAGGAAGTAGTATTTGCTTCCGATTATCTTTCGGAAGTGATAGAAAAGCATTTCTCCACAGTTAAAATTGAAGATGTAAAAGTAGACTTTTCCCGTGTTAAAAATCTATGCGACTTTTTCGATGATGATACCGTGTTGATAAACGACAGCACTCTGACCGATATTGATTTAACATCAGTTATTAAGATATTTGAAAAAAACCGCTCTCCCTTGCTAATTACAAAGCCCGAGGGAGAGGATGAATTCGGCAGAGTTTATGTAGATTCTTCCTCTTTGGTTACAAAGTATATTCGCTTTCCTAATACAGTACATCTGGCAGGAAGTATATTTACGGGAATTGCCGTTATACCACAGGGAACACGGACAAAAGAATGCACCACACTCCCCGAGTTTGCCGAAGCACTTATCGAAAGCACAAAAGTCCTTGCAGTTTCGCCACAATGTTATATACGTAACATTTCTGACTTTGAAAGCTATCATAAATGTTCACGGGACTTTTTTGATAAAAAAATCAATCTTCCTTTTCCATGTGACGAAAAAGCCCCTGGTGTATGGGTGGAAGATGGAACAACTGTTATGCAGGGAAGCATAATTGTTCCTCCTGTATATATAGGAAGCGGAAGCTTTATTTCCAAAGGAGCAAGAATTGAAGCCTATACACAGATTGGCAAAAATGTAAATGCTGATTGTTTTTCAGGAGTCAAAAGAAGCATCATTATGGATGGAGCATCTCTTGGCGAAGGCTCTTCGGTAAGAGGGGCTATTATCGGAAACAACTGCGAAATAGGATTTGAAAGTGCCGTATATGAGGGAAGCGTAATAGGTGCATGCACAAAAATCGGGAAGCATTGTACAATACGAAATGCTTCTCATATATGGCCTGAAAAATATATTGAAAATGAAAGCACCGTTTGTGAAAATCTCATATGGGAGAAAACATCTCCCCGTTCTCTTTTTGCTGACGGAAGTGCAACAGGAGTTGTAAACCGCGATATTACCCCCGAATTTGCAGCAATGCTGGGAAGAAGTATTGTAGCCCTTTTAGGAAAGAAAATTGCGGTTTCTCAAGACGGTGCACCATATAGCTCTATGATAAAAAATGCCCTTTTGTCAGGGATTCAGTCTGCAGGCGGAAAGCCCTATGATATGGGTGAACAACCCCTTCCCATTACACGAAGTGCCATTCGTTTTTATTCACTTGACGGAGGTATTGCTCTCAGCAGCAAAGAGCACGAGGGAAACATTACAGGAAGTCTGGACATTATAAACAAATGCGGTGCAGACATTGAAAATGAGGAACTTAAAAAGCTATGCAATCTTTTAGATTCAGGAGAAGCAAAGAGAGAAAAAGCCTCAAAGCTTCACGAAACGGAGTACCTTTTCGAGTACAAGCTTTACTACCTGAAACAGCTTATAAATTCCACTACGGGCAAGGAGCTTAATGAAAGGCTTCTCATCTGTTGTCCCAATTTGTGGGCAAAGGATTTGCTTAAGAGTGCGGCCAAGGATTTAGGCTGTCATTTTACTTTTACGGACGAGGAAAATTACGAATTTTATAAGATTTTGAAATCGGGATTTTACAGTTTTGGTGTTATTATTGACTACAAATGCGAAGCTGTGACAATCATTAAAAATTCAGGAGAAAAAATTTCAGAATTTGATTACTATGCTCTCACTTCTCTGATTATAATGAAAAGCTTTCCCGATGCGGAGATTTTTGTATCAGAGTCCGCACCACAGAGCATTGAACGTATGGCAGAAAAATATTCTGCCCGTGTACACCGCACAAAAATAAGCCCTCCCTATCTTATGAACGAGCTTTCCAAAAGTGACAAGATTCAATTTCTTCATCAGTTTATTTACCGTTTTGATGCCGTGGGAACTATTATCCTGCTTCTTGATTTTCTCAGCAGCAAGGAAACCACCATTGAAAATCTGCTGAGAGAAATTCCTGCTACCCATACCCTGAGTACCAACATCAGCTATAATGCAGAAAAACAGCCCTCAATCCTCAAAAAAATCTGTGAAAGTCACAATATAACTGCCGACACCACCGGTGACGCAATAAAAATCAATTTTGATAACGGTTGGGTTATCTTAATTCCGCAGAAAACGGAATCTGCAATAAAGGTAATAAGCCACGCACATTCAATGGAATATGCTCAGGAAATCTCCGATATATTCACGGATGAGATTAGTAAGAGCTGACAAAAAGGCAAGGGAATATCCCTTGCCTTTTTACTGTTCTTATGCTACAATACTAACGGTGATTAATTATGAAAATTCAATTATCGGACAGTTTTACGTATAAAAAACTGCTTAAATTTACTTTTCCATCAATTATTATGATGATTTTTACATCTATATACGGCGTTGTTGACGGTATTTTTGTTTCTAATTTCGCAGGAAAGACCCCCTTTGCAGCGATAAACCTGATTATGCCTGTATTTTTGATAATCGGTGCAATCGGCTTTATGATAGGCACGGGAGGGAGTGCCCTTGTTGCAAGATATCTCGGTGAAGGACAAAAAGAGAGAGCTAATAAAACGTTCTCAATGCTTGTCTCCGTTTCACTTATCTTCAGCCTCGTTATTTCTATTTTGGGAGCCTTCTTTATAAAACCTATCGCCCATATGCTCGGTGCACGCGGTCAGATGCTATCAGACTGTGTTCTTTACGGAAGCATTTTGCTTCCTTCAATGTTTGCATTTATTCTGCAAAATGAATTCCAGTCGTTTTTTATCGTTGCCGAAAAGCCACAGTTTGCAATGTGGGTAACGCTCAGTGCAGGTTTCACCAACATAGTGCTTGATGCACTTTTTGTCGGTTTTTTTAAGTGGGGACTCATGGGAGCGGCAATAGCTACTGCCATAAGTCAGCTTGTAGGCGGAATTATTCCCCTTTTCTATTTTATTTTTGCAAAGGAATCCCCCTTGCATCTCACGAAAGCAACGGTAAATTTCAAAGATCTTCTCAAAGCCTGCACTAATGGCAGCAGCGAAATGATGACCAATATTTCAATGTCAATCGTCACTATGCTTTATAACTTTCAGCTGATGAATGTTGCAGGCGAGGACGGAGTTGCAGCATATGGAGTTATAATGTACGTGGGCTTTGTTTTTGTATCGGCATTTATCGGTTTCTGTGTAGGAAGCGCTCCCATTATCAGCTTTCATTATGGAGCTACTAATCACTCCGAACTTAAAAGGCTTCGCAAGATGAGCACTAACATAATTATTATTGTTTCGGTCTTTATGACGTTTGTTTCCCTTCTCCTTGCAAGAACGCTTTCAGGAATTTTCGTAGGGTACGACAAAGAGCTTTTTGATATGACAGTGAGGGGCTTTTCAATTTACTGTTTCTCATATCTTCTTGTCGGTTTCAACATATTCGCTTCTTCATTTTTCACAGCTCTTAATGACGGACTTGTGTCGGCAATAATTTCATTCCTGCGGACACTTCTTTTCCAGGTTATATCTATACTCGTTCTCCCTGTTTTCTTTGGTGTTGACGGAATATGGTTCGCCGTTATCCTGGCAGAGGCAATGTCGCTTCTCGTTGTTTTGGCATTTTTCGAAAAAAAGAAAAGCAAATATAATTATTAATTTACGGAGGTTATCATGGAATATTTTGAACTTATTAAAAAGCGTTATTCTGTACGCAAATTTACTGATGAACCCTTAAAAAAAGAGGCTATTGACAAGATTTTAGAAGCGGCACATATTGCCCCAACTGGTTGCAATGCACAACCGCAGCGTATACTTGTGATAAACACTCCTGAGGCAATTGAAAAACTCCGCGAGTGTACCCGCGCACATTTTGGTACAAACACAGCAATGCTTATCTGCTATAACAAAGACGAGTGCTGGACAAGAAAGTACGACGGTGAGCAAAGCGGTATGGTGGACGCAAGCATTGTCACCACACATATGATGCTTGCGGCTGAAAACGAAGGTATAGGCAGCACCTGGGTAATGCATTTTAACCCCTTTAAAATGAAGGAAATGTTTAATATTCCTGAAAATATTGTACCCGTAGCACTTCTCGTTATGGGCTACCCTGCACCCGATGCAGTCCCGCACGAATTTCACAGTCAGTTCAGACCGAAAGATGAAGTAGTTGTATACGATAGCTTTTAAAAAATTAAAAACAGTATGAAAATTTAGTTTTCATACTGTTTTTAATTTTTATTTGTCGGGGAGCAGGCACACTTCCCTTTTATTTTCCGAAAGAACTACCGAGGTACGGGTAAGCGATACCCCCTCAATACTTTTTATGTAGTTTAATATTTCTTCCAGTCCTTTTCCGGACTTTGTAACGATTTTAAGTATAAAGTCAAAATCTCCTGCGACATAATAGCACTCAGCAATCGCTGAATTGGAATTTATTTTTTTTACAAAGTTTTCGTAGTGCTTGGGATGTTCAAGACCCACATTCATAAATGCAAAAAGGTCACGCCCCAAGGCATTCTGATTTATAATAGTCGTATATTGTTGTATAATTCCCGAGCTTTCCAGTTTTTTAATACGCTCAATTACAGCCGATGTAGACAAATTTATTTTCGCACTGATGTTTGTTGCGTTTTCTCTGGAATTTTCCTTAAGGCAGGATAAAATTTTGTAATCAATAGTGTCCATACCAAAACCTCCCATCAGACTAATTATATGAAAAATTTTGTTGAAAGTAAAGAGAATTTCAAAATATTTTTCTGTATTACAAAATTTTTGCCGAAAAAGAACCCCTGGATTTACCAGGGGTTCTTTTCTGTCTTAATCAGTCTTCTACGATGTCAACGATAACTTTCTTCCCGTCTCTGCCGGATGCAGCACGCATAACAGTTCTGATTGCTTTTGCAATTCTTCCCTGTCTGCCGATTACCTTACCCATATCAGAGGGGTTTACTCTGAGCTCAAGAAGCACAGAATCCTCACGGTCAGTAAGAGTTACATTAACTTCATCAGGATACTGAACAAGGGGCTTTACGATAGCTTCAAGAAGTTCTTTCATTGTATTACTCCTATTAGTCGATGATACCGTTCTTCTTGAGAAGGCTCTTTACAGTATCTGTGGGCTGAGCACCGTTAGCAATCCACTGCTTAACCTTGTCACCGTCAACTGTAAATACGGAAGGCTCTGTAAGAGGATTGTAAGTACCTACTTCCTCAATGAATCTGCCGTCACGGGGATAACGAGAATCTGCAACTACTACACGGTAGTAAGGAGCCTTCTTCGCACCCATTCTTCTAAGTCTGATTTTTACTGCCATTTCTTTCACCTCATAAAAAATATTATAATAAAATTAAATTAAAAGCTAAATTAAAACGGGAATCTCATTCTCTTCATCTTCTTGGGGTCGGAGAACATTTTCATCATTTTCTGCATTTCGGCAAACTGTTTAAGGAAAAGGTTTACATCCTGCACACCCAATCCGCAGCCTGCCGCAATTCTTTTTCTGCGGCTGCCGTTAATGACCTCGGGATTTTCTCTTTCATAATTAGTCATTGAGCAGATGATTGCTTCCGTTCTTGTAAACTGCTTATCATCAAGCTTTACGCCCTTAAGCTTTGCACCCATACCGGGAATCATTTTAAGAATGCTTTCAAGAGATCCCATATTCTTTATCTGACGAAGCTGTTCAAGGTAGTCGTTAAGGTCAAACTTCTGTTCACGAAGTTTTTTCTCAAGCTCCATTGCCTTTTTCTCGTCAAAAGCCTCCTGTGCCTTGTCAATAAGGGAAAGCATATCACCCATACCGAGGATTCTTGATGCCATACGGTCGGGATAGAAAGGCTCCAGGTCGGTGAGCTTTTCACCCATACCGACAAACTTGATATTCTTACCCGTTGTTGCACGGACACTGAGTGCCGCACCACCACGGGTATCACCGTCAAGCTTGGTGAGAATTATACCGTCAATTCCAAGCTGCTCGTCAAAGCTTGCGGCAACATTTACCGCATCCTGACCTGTCATGGAATCGACTACAAGCAGAATTTCTGTGGGATGAATACCTGATTTGATGTTTTTAAGCTCATCCATCAATGCTTCATCCACGTGGAGTCTACCTGCTGTATCTATAATAACGGTATCAAAACGTGATGTGTCACAGTTTTTCACCGCATCAAGAGCTATTTTAACGGGGTCCTTTGTCTCAAAGTCTGCATAAACCTCAAGACCCATCTGTTCGCCTACAACCTGAAGCTGTTTTATAGCCGCAGGACGCTGGACGTCACAGCCTGCAAGCATCGGGCGTTTACCCTGTTTTTTTAGCACACCGCCAAGCTTTGCCGCAGTAGTGGTTTTACCTGCACCCTGCAGACCTACAAGCATATAAACAGTAGGTGCCTTGGGACTTACCGCAAGCTTCGCCTGAGCACCGCCCATAAGCCATGTAAGCTCGTCACGAACTATCTTTATTATCTGCTGACCGGGAGTTAAGCTTTCAAGCACCTCACTGCCGGTTGCTTTTTCAAAAACACGCTTCTCAAACTCTTTAACAACTTTATATCCAACATCGGCCTCAAGCAATGCAAAACGCACTTCACGCATGGCGTTTTTAACATCCTTTTCGGTTACGACACCCTGACCTTTAAGTTTTTTAAAGGTTTCCTGAAGCTTTTCACCTAAAGATTCAAATGCCATTACTCTGCTCCGTTTCCGATAGTTTCTACCTTATTATATATCATTTCTGCAAGGGCATTTATATCCTTGCTGTTGGAAAGCCTTTTATTTGTTTTCTGAAGTTCATTTGCAAGCACGCCTATTTCGTTAATCTGACGGAATACGCTGAGAAGCTGAAGCTTCGACTCCATTTCGTCGATTATTGCCTCGCCCCTTTTGATGAAATCACGTACACCCTGACGGGAAATATCCATAAGCTCGGAAATCTCACCCAGAGAGTAGTCGCTGTCGTAATAGTATTCCATAGCTTCCGCTTGCTTTTCGGTAAGAAGTCCTTTGTAAATATCAAGTAGTTCCGTGTAAACAAGATTTTTTTCCATAAAACTTCTCCCCTTTTCACTATTTTTTGCTTTATTGTAAAGCCGTTTCACTTTACAACTTCTACAGTATACACGTTTTTCACTCTAAAGTCAATAGATTTTACGTAATTTTTTCTTAAAATTTCTGTAAAAAACACTTGCATTTGGCAGTTCTTTGTGGTATCATAGTATGGCACAAAAATACGCACACTGCCTGAGTGGCGCCATGTGCTTTCCTATATAATAAGGAAAGTTGGCGTACATATTGACGGTGGTGGAGGTGCTGCCGCATCGCTTGTGACATGGGCGCGGTGGTAAAAAACTAAATAAATGGAGGTGTTTTACATGTCAGTTATTGCTATGAAGCAGCATTTGGAGGCAGGTGTTCACTTCGGTCATCAGACAAGAAGATGGAACCCCAAAATGGCGGAGTATATCTTTACAGAGCGTAACGGTATCTACATCATTGACCTGCAGAAAACAGTTAAGAAAATTGAGGAAGCTTACGATTTCATCCGTTCTGTAGCAGCAGACGGCGGCGAAATCCTCTTTGTTGGTACAAAGAAGCAGGCTCAGGAAACAATTAAGGAAGAAGCTATCCGTGTAGGTATGCACTACGTTGATGCAAGATGGCTCGGCGGTATGCTTACAAACTTCAAGACAATCAAGAAGAGAATTGAAAGACTTTCTCAGCTTCACAAAATGGAAGAAGACGGTACATTCGACCTTCTCCCCAAGAAGGAAGTTATCGGTCTTAAGGGCGAAATGGAAAAGCTTGAAAAGTACCTTGGCGGTATCAAGGAAATGAAGAAGGCTCCTGCAGCAATCTTTATCGTTGACCCCAGAAAAGAAAGAATCGCTATCGCTGAAGCTAAGAAGCTCAACATCCCGATTGTTGCTATCGTTGACACAAACTGCGACCCCGAAGATGTTGACTATGTAATCCCCGGTAACGACGATGCTATCCGTGCAGTTAAGCTTGTAGTTTCTACAATTGCTAACGCTGTTATCGAAGGCAGAGAGGGCACTTCCGAAGCTCCCGTTGAAGAGGAAGAAATCGATATTACACTTGAATAATCAATATTCTGAATAATATTACGAAAGGAATGTTATTAATATGAATTTCACAGCTCAGGACGTTAAAGAATTAAGAGAAAAGACCGGCTGCGGTATGATGGACTGTAAAAAGGCTCTCTCTGAAACAAACGGTGATATGGAAAAAGCTATTGACTTTCTCCGTGAAAAGGGACTTGCTACAGCAGCAAAGAAGTCCGGCAGAATCGCATCCGAGGGTATTGTTAAGGCATACCTTACAGACGATAAGAAAATCGGTGTTCTTGTAGAAGTAAACTCCGAAACAGACTTCGTTGCTAAGAATGATGAATTCCAGGCATTCGTTGAAGCAGTTGCAAAGGTTGTTGTTGAGAAGAATCCTGCTGACGTAGATGCACTCAAGGCTCTCCCCTTCAATGCTGATGGTACAGTTGGTGACGCTCTTACAGCTCTTATCGCTAAGATTGGCGAAAATATGAATATCAGAAGATTCGCAAGAATCGAAGGTAATGTTTGCTCCTATACACACGGCGGCGGCAGAATCGGTGTTCTTGTAGAAGCTGAAGGCAGCCTTGCTGACGAAGCAGCTTACGAAGCAGCAAGAGATGCAGCAATGCAGATTGCAGCTATCAATCCTCTTTACCTTTCTCAGGAAACTGTTCCTCAGGAAGATATTGAAAAGGAAAAGGGAATCCTTATGGCACAGATTAAGGAAGATCCCAAGAATGCTTCCAAGCCCGATGCAATCATTGAAAAGATGATGGGTGGTAAGATTAACAAGTTCTTCGAACAGAACTGCCTTCTTCAGCAGGAGTTCGTTAAGGATAGCGACCAGAAGGTTGGTAAGTACCTTGAATCCAAGGGTGTTAAGCTTATAAACTTCGTTCGTTTTGAAAAGGGCGAAGGTCTTGAAAAGAAAGAAGAAAACTTCGCTGATGAAGTTGCTTCTATGATGAAATAAGAATCGGTTATCCGATAGAAAACTCCGCAGAATTTTCTGCGGAGTTTTTGTTTTATCTATTGCATTTACTTTTGTTTCATTGTATAATATAATAAAGAAAAATTTTGATTTTACGAAGGAGTTTTAATTATGAATTTTTTTGAAGAACTTGCAAGCTTTGACAGTGAAGTTTCCGCGGCTTGCGGTAGAGAGCTTACCCGTCAGCAGCACAATATTGAGCTTATAGCATCCGAGAATATTGTTTCCAAGGCTGTACTTCTTGCAGCAGGAACAGTTCTTACAAACAAATATGCAGAGGGTTACAGCGGCAAGCGTTACTACGGCGGATGTATCCATGTAGACGAAGTTGAAACAATCGCTATTGAAAGGGCAAAGAAGCTTTTCGGTGCAGAGCATGCCAATGTTCAGCCCCACAGCGGTGCTAACGCAAACCTTGCAGTATTCTTTGCGTTCCTGCAGCCCGGTGATACAGTTATGGGTATGAACCTTGCACACGGCGGACATCTTTCCCACGGTTCTCCCGTAAATATCAGCGGTAAATACTTCAATATCGTTCCCTACGGTGTTGATGATGAGACAGGTAAGATTGATTATGACAAGATGCGTGAAATTGCTCTTGAATGCAAGCCCAAGCTTATCGTGGCAGGTGCAAGCGCATATTCAAGAACAATTGACTTTGCTAAATTCAGAGAGGTTGCAGACGAAGTTGGTGCAATCCTGATGGTGGATATGGCACACATTGCAGGTCTTGTTGCAGCAGGTCTTCACCCCAGCCCCGTACCATATGCAGATGTTGTTACAACAACCACTCACAAGACACTCCGCGGACCCCGTGGCGGACTCATCCTTTGCAAGGAGCAGTATGCAAAGCAGATTGACAAGGCAGTATTCCCCGGAACACAGGGCGGTCCTTTGATGCATATTATCGCAGCTAAGGCGGTTGCATTCGGTGAAGCACTTACTGATGAGTTTAAGGAATATCAGGCACAGATTGTAAAGAATGCAAAAGTTCTTTGCGAAGCGCTTAAGGAAGAGGGCTTCAACGTGGTTTCTGACGATACAGATAACCACCTGATGCTTATTGACCTTTGCCCCTTTGACATTACCGGCAAGGAAATGGAACACCGTCTTGACGAAGTTCACATTACAGTTAACAAGAATGCTATCCCCAATGATAAGCAGAGTCCTTTCGTTACAAGCGGTATCAGAGTCGGTGCCCCTGCAGTAACATCAAGAGGATTCAAGGAAGAGGAAATGAAGCTTATCGCAAAATGGATGAAGCTTGTAGCAACAGATTTTGAGGCTAACAAGGAGCAAATTACAAAGGAAGTTATTGCCCTTTGCGAAAAGTACCCCATCTACGAATAAGATTTCCAGAATTAAAATACGCTATGCAAATTGCATAGCGTATTTTAGTTGTATAACGTAAAAAGAGCACGGATAATTCCGTGCTCTTTTTTTACATTAGCTTAATTATTGATATAATCAATTACCAAGACCACTCATCAGCCATTGCAGTAACCTGCTTTTCGATGACTGTGATGTTACCTTCAGCAACATTTTGCTCTACAAGAGCACCGGCAGCAATACGCTCACCGCTTGTTTCGATTACATCAACCATATCAAGAGCTAATGTAACGATTTCGGGTTTATTATACTTTTTCATCATTCATTACCTCCTGAATTAGTTTGTTTTTTTATCGCCTATGAACATATCATGTTCTTCTTCAGTATCAGCGGTAGACGCTACTGCATCGTTACTGAATAAGAAGATTGCATCTACATCTACAATCTGAACCGGATTAATTACAGTATTTCCAAATCTGGAACCGTTAGAGAATGCAACGCCAGCGTAAGTTTCACCTGTTAAAACTGAACCATAGCCGAAAGCAGATACATTTACAGAGTCAGAATACACTGTACGTGTATTATTCTCATCAACCTTGTAAGTGATAGCCCAAACCATCTTCTGTGCAGATACGCCATCAGGTGCTGTAATTGTAAATTTACATGCATAACCGTAACCGTAATCAGACTCTGCACTTTCAGTCTCATTTTCCGTAATATTACCGGTATTAAATGCATCAACCTTTGCTACAGTAATAGCTGTAACAGGTTCTACAAGAGCAACTTCACCAAGGTACGCAGCCTTAGTAGTATCAGGATTTGAAGCATAACCTACGTATACATCAACTGCATCTACGTCTGCGGCAATTTTTGCCGTAAACTCTGCCTTACCTTCATCACCAGCTGCAGCCGTCTGGTCAATGTAGAGAGGATTGCTGAAGTTGTAAGCAGGGTTGTTATCTCCCTCAACTGCCGCTACAACCATAAGAGCTACCTGATCATTACCTGCACCTGTAACAGTTACAGTAAAAGTCTTATCTGTAGCTTCACCAAGAGTACCTGCAGCAAAAGCAACTGTAGAAAGAGCCATGCACATAACTGTTACGAAAGCAATTGCTTTCATGAATTTTTTCATTGTCTTTTTCCTCCTTTTAAATATTAAATTAAATTAAATTAAATCACAAAATTATGTACCGTGGATAGAGAAACTCCTACCATAGTATTTACACAATAAAAGTATACTCTATTCAGGATAAAATTTCAAGTGTTTTTTTCGTTTTTTATCGCTTAATTTCTTACAAATTATATCATTGTGTTTTGTATAATTTGTATACAAATCTTTTTTATTTTTCTAATTTGTGTCCTGATTTCAAGGAACATACTATATATAGTTTCCCTTATTTACAGCGCAAAATAAGCTTTCCGCTGACACCGTTTGGTGCGTATGCGGTAACTGTTGTAACACCCTTTTGAATAATCTGCACCTTACCCTCTGCATCTACACGGGCAATGGAGCTGTCCGCACTCTGCCAGACAATGAGGTCAGTTGAATCGGAGGGAGTTGTGTACGTTTTCAGCTGGTGGCTGTCGCCCACCCTCACTGTAACGTCGTTCTTGTTTCCGCCTTTTACGCCGACAACAATCTCGGTAATATTGGAGGTGCCATCAAACACGGGGATAAATTCGCCTGTGTTTGTAAAGTAGCCTTCATCCCCCTCTACTATTACGCCGATATGTACATACTTATCCTCCGTACGGGCGGTAACGGTGGTTATACCTGCACCGATACCTGTAACCGTTCCCTCGGGTGAAACTGTTACAATTGAAGAATCCCCCGATGTCCAGGCAAGCTGTTCCTCAATCGTCTGCGTTACCTTTATTGTACGGCTTTCATCTATTTTAACACGGATAATATCCTCTTCAACGGAAAGAGTATTCTCTTTCGCGCAGGAACAAAGCACAACAGTCATAATGACAAGGAGTGCCAATGAAATCAGTTTTTTTCTCATTTTCTCTCATCCTCTCGTTATAATATTCCCTAATTCTATTATACAGTATTTTAAGTTTTTTTCAACTGTTTTGATTAAAAAATTTCCGTAAAAGTAAAGCTTCCCAAATCTTATGGATTCGGGAAGCTTCGCCTATTTGATTCTGAATATCTTTTTTGTAATTCCTGCAAGAAATTTCGGAAGCTTCATTACTACAACTTTCACTGTATTACCTCCCCTTTTCTACATCCGAATCAATGTGCAGCCTAATATTATAATGAGCGTACCTTCCAAAACTGCAATCAGCCATATCGGTAATACCAATGCAGTAAAAATTCCTGCTATGTACGCAAGGGTAAAAAGGCCGCACGGGCGACAAGTCTTCTTTTTCAAAAAACTCCTCCCCCTTTCAGTATCATAGTATGAAAGAGAGAGGAATTTTGTGTTTAGTCAAAAAGACTTACCTGTGCACTCTGGGGGATTCCCTTGAAACAGCCGAAACTCTTGAGCAATTCGATATGAGTTTCACTAACGCTTGTACGCTGTTTGAAATCGTCAATAGAGAAGAATTTGCCGTTTTCACGGGCATCGGCTATTGATTGTGCCGCACGGTCGCCCATGCCTGCAATACTGTTTAGTGCGGGAAGAATTTTACCGTTAATATTAAGGTACTTTGTCGGGTGTGACAGATAAATATCAATTGGCATAAACTCTATTCCGCGGGCGTACATTTCATTTACAACCTCCATAATAGTGAGGGTTGCCTTGTCACGGGCAGAGGGATTTTCCATCTGACTGAGGTCACGCATTTTGGCAAGAAGATTCTCCCTGCCTGTCGCCATTGTTTCGTAGTCAAACGTATCCGCACGCACGGTATAGTAGGATTGATAGAATGCAATAGGGTAATGCACCTTGAAATACGCAACGCGGAGGGACATAGTAACATACGCCGCTGCGTGGGCACGAGGGAACATATACTGAATCTTGTTACAGGATTCTATGTACCACTCGGGGACATTATGTTCACGCATTTCCGCTTCGTCCTCGGGTTTCAGCTTTTTACCCTTTCTGACCTGCTCCATTATTTTGAAAGCTCTTTCGGGAGGAAGCTCTCTGTTTATGAGATAAATCATAATATCGTCACGGCAGCAGATTGCGTTACGAAGTGTGCAAGTGCCGTTCTGCACAAGGAGCTGTGCGTTGTTTGTCCACACGTCCGTACCGTGGGAAAGTCCTGAAATACGGATAAGCTCACCCATTGAGGTGGGTTTTGTATCTACAAGCATCTGACGGACAAATTTTGTACCGAATTCGGGAACAGCAAATGTGCCCGTTTCACTGCCTATATCCTCAGGAGTAACACCTAATGCCTCTGTATTTAGGAAAAGGCTCATTACCTTTTTATCGTCAAGAGGAATCTCGGTGGGGTCTATTCCCGTAAGGTCCTGAAGCATCCTTATCATAGTGGGGTCGTCATGGCCGAGAATATCAAGCTTCAGCAGGTTTTCATCGATGCTGTGATAGTCAAAGTGCGTGGTTATGATACCGCTTTCCGCTTTCTCGGCAGGATGCTGAATGGGGGTAAATTCGTGAATATCGTGTCCCTTGGGAAGAACAATAACACCGCCCGGGTGCTGTCCTGTGGTGGTTTTGACATTCATTACGCCCTGTTTCAGACGCTCAACCTCGGCATTATGAATATTGATTCCCTTTTGCTCAAAATACTTACGCACATAGCCGTATGCCGTTTTTTCCGCCACGGTACTAACCGTTCCTGCACGGAAAACATAGCCCTCACCAAAGATTTCTTCCGTATATTTATGGGCGCTCGCCTGATTTTCACCCGAGAAATTAAGGTCGATATCGGGCTGTTTGTCACCCTTGAAGCCAAGGAATGTTTCAAAGGGGATGTTGTGTCCGTCTTTTACATATTCAGTTCCGCACAATGGACAGGTTTTGTCTGGCATATCGTGGCCTGAGTCGTAGCTTTCATCATACACAAATTCCGAGTTTTTGCAGTTGGGACATCTGTAATGGGGCTGGAGGCTGTTAACCTCCGTAATCTGGGCACAATACGCCAGGAAAGACGATCCTACACTACCACGGGAGCCAACCACATAGCCCTCTTCGCGGGAGTGTTTTACAAGGAGTCGTGCAATGTTATAAAGGTCGGCATAGCCGTTACCGATAACGCTTTTGAGTTCTCTCTGGAGTCTCTCCTCCACCTCTTTCGGCAGGGGGTTTCCGTACAGACTTTCTGCCGTTTCACGGGCAATACGTTCAATATCCTCGGCACTTCCGTCAATTTTCGGTGGGAAATTACCCTTGGGAACAGGGCGGATATTCTCGATCATATCGGCAATTTTATTGGTGTTAGTTACAACAATTTCATAAGCCTTTTCGGGGGGGAGATAGCTGAATTCATCCAGCATTTCCTGCGTTGTTCTGAAATAAAGAGGTGCCTGCATATCTGCATCATCATACCCCTGACCTGCCTGCAGGATTCGTCTGAACACCTCGTCACGTTTGCGGAGAAAATGTACGTCGCCCGTTGCCACAACAGGTTTATCCATTTTATCGCCGAGGGCAATTATTTTTCTATTAAGATCGCAAAGTCCCTCTCTGTCTGCCACCGTGCCATTACGGACAAGGTAATCATTGTTTCCTATGGGTTGAACTTCTAAATAGTCATAATAGGAAGCAATTTTTTCTACGGTTTCCTCATCTTCTCCCGAAAGAATTGCACGGAAAAGCTCACCCGCTTCGCAGGCGGAGCCTAAGATAAGCCCCTCACGATGGCTGTCAAGCACATCCCTCGGGATAAGTGGTCTTCTGTGGAAATATTCAAGATTAGACGCACTTATGAGCTTGTAGAGATTTTTCAGTCCTACAAGGTCCTTTGCAAAGATAATTATATGGTATCTCTTGGTTTCACGGACAAGAGGAGCACCTGCTTCAATAAGGTAGCCCTCGCAACCATAGAGAATTTTTATGGTTTCATCTGCAGTATGGAATGCTTCAGGGAACGCCTGCACACAGCCGTGGTCGGTTATAGCAATTGCCTTGTGACCATATTTCATTGCCTGCTTAACCAAATCCTTTGCACTTACAACGGCATCCATTGCGGAGGATTTTGTATGAGCGTGAAGCTCAACACGTTTCTCTTCTGCATTGTCGGATTCTTTTGGCATGGAATAAGGGATAATATCCCTTGCCATAACGGTAAGCTCGTGGGAAAAGCTATCCATCTCCGCCTTTCCGCGGACTGCCACTGTTCCTGTTTTTTTAAGCACGCCCTTTACCTCGTCAGTTGCCGCAATGGGTACAAAACACTTGCAAGTAAGGGAGCCTGTGTAGTCTGTTATGTAAAAGGAGACAATAGTTTTTTTGATTTTGGGGATTTCCTTGCAGTCAATACCGAAAATATCCCCGTATATCATACATTGTCCTGTGTAGTTATCAATTTCCTTTATTTCGGTAAAGTCATTGGGGGTAAATGGCTTACCGATAAGAGCACCCTCCGTAGCAAAGGACACAATTTTTTTCGGAGCTGAATCCACTTTTGGAGCTGAAATAGGTGCAAGAGTGGTTTCAACCGTCATTTCGTCTGTGTCAAATACAATTTTCCGCTTTAGCCCGAAGTTATTTTCCAATAGCAAAGCTATTTCACGGTCTACGGATTCATCCTCCATAAGGCTTCTGTTACCGTGTCTGAGGCTGATTTTCACAGTTTCGTCATCTGCTTCTATGATACAACTGTCAAGGATAGCTCTCCAGAGAGGATTTTTTTCACTCAGTACATCCACACAGTAATTAACACACTCTGCCTCACGTGATGAGTCTGCACGGAATTTGATATTCAAGTCAAATTCTCTAAGTTCATAGTTCTTTTTTACTTCTTCAATAAAATTTTCTACATCACGGTAATCTGCAATATCGTTACATATTACATCTGCAGATATACTGCGTTTATTTATGTCTGCTTTAATATTCAGAACCTCAGCATTTGCCAAAACCTCCGAACAGGATGCATTCGGAAATGCAGTTCTCAAAGTGTAGTTTTCCATTACAATTCCTCAATTTCCTTCATCAGTTCATCTGCAGCTTTTTCAATGGGAACTTTTCTTAAAGTTTCGCCGTGTTTAAACATCAGTGCTTCACCTTTTCCGCAAGCTATACCAATGTCAGCTTCCCTTGCTTCCCCAGGGCCGTTAACTGCACAGCCCATAACCGCAACGGTTATATTTTTCTTTACGGTTGCAATTCTTCTGTTTACTTCTTCTGCAACAGGTATCATATCCACCTGACAACGGCCGCAGGTAGGGCAGCTTACAAGGCGGGCTCCGTCACGGAGTCCAAGGGATTTAAGTATTTCGATACCTGCAGTAACATCTTTTACAGGAGGTGCTGTCAAAGATACGCGGAGGGTGTCACCTATTCCGTCAAGGAGCAGGCTTCCTATTCCTATACTGTTTTTTATAACTCCGCCATATTCCGTGCCTGCCTCGGTCACGCCTACGTGCAGGGGGTAATCTATTATTTTTGCGATTTTTCTGTATGCTTCCACCGTGGAGGATACATTGCTGGATTTTATGGAAAGAGCAATATCAAAAAATTTGCAGTCCTCCAGTAGTTTAATGTGACCAAGGGCACTTTCACAGAGTGCATCGGGAGTAGGTGCACCGTATTTTTCAAGAAGCTCCTTTTCCAATGAGCCACCATTCACGCCAATTCTGATGGGGATATTACGGCTTCCGCATTCGTCTGCAACTGCCTTTACACGGTCAGGAGATCCGATATTTCCGGGGTTTATACGGATTTTGTCAACACCACCATTTGCACACTCTAATGCAAGACGATAGTCAAAATGAATGTCCGCAACAAGAGGAATTTCCACCTGTTTTTTTATTTCTGCAACTGCCTTTGCCGCATCCATATCCAAAACAGCAAGACGCACAATGTCGCAACCTGCCTCTTTAAGTTCATTTATCTGTTTTACGGTAGCGGTTATATCACGTGTGTCCGTATTGCACATTGACTGCACACTAATGGGTGCATTACCGCCTATAAAAACACCGCCGACATTTATTTTTTTTGAGTTGCGTCTTTTCATTTCCATCACCTTAAAAATTTAATGATTGATTTTATTCTACCACAAAAAGTTATTTTGGTAAATAGCAAAATTGCAAAAAGAAAGCGGCGACATTTTGTCACCGCTTTCAAAAGGGTTTTTATTCTATGATATAGATTGTCTGAGCTGTAGCTTCTGTACTTACAGAAGTTGTAATCAGAATAACTGTGCTTGCAGCCATACCGTCAGTTCCGTCGTAAACTTCATCCATGGAGGAAAGTTCAACTTCACCGGAGGTCAAAAGCTTAAACACCTTTGTATTAGTGTTGAACTTATGGATTCTTTCCTTATCTGCAACTATCTCAACTTTATTATCGTTAGCCTCAGTTCCTGTACGTTTCTTCTGTATTGTTCCAAATACAGCTATGAAGTCAGCACCGGAGCCTTCACTCTCGGAAATATACTGTGTTTCTTTAGACACAGGAATATCTTGCTCAATTTTAGTAGTGTACATCACGTCTTCGCTCTTGTCATAAACCATTTCTATAGCAACAGCTTCACCCTTGCTATCCTTAATGAATCGAACAATATCTCCTTTTTCAACATCGTCATAAGTTACGAGGTTAGCGTTATTCCCAATATCTGTAACAAAATTGTTTTCAGAAATCACAACGCCATTATCATTTGACTGGTTTCCGTTTACATAACCTCTGAGCTGCTTGTTATCACCGGCACCGCCTTTTTCCGTAACAATCAGATAAGGAGAATTGCCGATAAAGTTAAGTGTAGGATTGATTCCGTACACAACAACCATCTTAGCGACATCACCATCATACCCAAATACTTCTACATAGCGGTTCTTTGTAACTGCAAACGCTGTTGATGCACTCATTTTTGAGTAGGAATCCTCGTCGCCTCTGTCCATAGGAACATAGAGTACAAAAGTTGTACTGTTCACTGAGAAAGAATCACCGCCTACTGTTACCTTGGATGTAGTTGTGCTGCCTGCAGTGCCGTTAAACTGTCCGTCATAGGTAAAATCATCGCCTCTTGAACCTGCTTCTTCACCTTCAAGAATGGTATCAATACCTTCAATCGCTGTACCCGATACGGAGTACTTGATGGGCTGTGCATAACCGTCAGTTTCTGAAAGTGTAACATCAGCAATTGCATTTGCATCAATTACTTCGGCTGCATCCTTAAGAACATCAAACACGTCGGAAGGGGCCTTCTTCTCTCCGTCAATCTTCACTTTATCTTTAAGAGTATACCACGTTACTT
>JAFTUL010000053.1 GCA_017466275.1 Clostridia bacterium
GGGAGAAGAGCCGCAGAGGATAAGGAACGCTCTATTTACCAATCCCTCAGTCACTTCGTGACAGCTCCCTTTGCACAAGGGAGCCGACAGGAAGTAAGATTATAAATATAGATATTAATTAAAATTCAAATAAATCGAAAGGATGATATAAAATGGCAGAAATGAATGAACTGCAAACATTACGTCACTCTGCGTCACACGTTATGGCACAGGCTGTAAAAAGACTTTTCCCCGAGGTAAAGCTTGCAATAGGTCCGGCTATTGACACAGGCTTTTACTATGATTTCGATACTCCCAATCCCTTTACTCCCGAGGATTTGGAGAAAATCGAAGCGGAAATGAAAAAAATTGCAAAGGAAAACCTCAAAATTGAGCGTTTTGAACTCCCCCGTGAAGAAGCACTTGAGCTTATGAAGGACGAACCCTACAAGGTGGAGCTTATCAATGACCTGCCCGAGGGTGAAACAATCTCTTTCTACAAGCAGGGCGAATTCACCGACCTTTGTGCAGGTCCGCACGTGAACTACACAAGCAAGGTCAAGGCATACAAGCTTTTAAGTGCAACAGGTGCTTACTGGAGAGGCGACGAAAAGAACAAGATGCTTCAGCGTATTTACGCAACGGCATTCCTTAATAAAGAAGACCTTGAAGCAGAGCTTACAAGACGTGAAGAAGCGAAGAAACGCGACCACAACAAGCTCGGCCGTGAGCTTGAGCTTTTCACAACAAGCGATGTTATCGGTCAGGGACTTCCCATTCTTCTGCCCAAGGGTGCAAGAATTATTCAGCTCCTCCAGAGATTTGTGGAGGACGAGGAGCAGAAGAGGGGTTGGATGCTCACCAAGACTCCCATTATGTCAAAGAGCGACCTTTACAAGATTTCCGGTCACTGGGACCATTATCAGGACGGTATGTTCGTAATGGGTGACGAGGCAGAGGATAAGGAAGTTTTCGCACTTCGTCCAATGACCTGTCCTTTCCAGTATCAGGCATTTCTCAACCGTGGCAGAAGCTACCGCGACCTTCCCATGCGTCTTAACGAAACCTCCACACTTTTCCGTAATGAGGCTTCCGGTGACATGCATGGCCTTATCCGTGTAAGACAGTTCACAATTTCCGAGGGACATCTTATGTGTACTCCCGAACAGTTGGAGGACGAATTCAAGAACTGCCTTGAGCTTGCTATCTATATGCTCAAAACACTCGGTCTTTACGAGGATGTTTCCTACCGTTTCTCACAGTGGGACCCCGACGACAGCAAAAAGTATATCGGTACTCCCGAGCAGTGGGATGAGGCACAGGGTATGATGGCAAAGATTCTTGACCACCTTGAAATCCCCTACAAAGTTGGTATCGGTGAAGCCGCATTCTACGGCCCCAAGCTTGACATTCAGATTAAAAATGTATTCGGCAAGGAAGATACTCTCATCACAATCCAGATTGACCAGATGCTTGCAAAACAGTTCGGTATGGAATATGTGGACAAGGACGGCACAAAGAAGAATCCCTACATCATTCACAGAACATCAATTGGCTGTTACGAGAGAACACTTGCACTCCTTATCGAGAAGTACGCAGGTGCATTCCCCGTATGGCTCGCTCCCGTTCAGGTGAAGCTTCTTCCCATCGCCGACCGTCACCTTGACTATATTTATGAGGTTAAGAGAAAGCTCGAGGAAAGTGGAATTATCCGTATTGAAATCGACGACAGAAGCGAAAAAATCGGCTACAAGATTCGTGAAGCACAGCTTGAAAAAGTTCCCTATATGCTTCTTGTAGGTGACAAGGATATTGAGAATAATACAGTATCTATCCGTGACCGCCGTGACGGTGACATCGGCAGTATGTCTATCGAAGAATTTATCGCAAAGATTACTGAAGAAGTTAATAATAAGGTAATAAAGTAAGTTAAAAGCAAGAACAGAATCTCAATTTGAGATTCTGTTCTTGTTTTGACTAGATTCCTGTCTGGCGACTAAGATGTGCAATTAAAAAAGTGCACCAACAAAGTTGATGCACCGAAAAATGCACACCCTTCTTTGTAGCGACACAAATCTTTTCGGTCCTTTATACAAGTATGCGAAAATAGAGCATGCACTTTTACCAAAAGTAAAAATACATACCTGTATACAAAGACCATTATTTAGATTTATGTCGCAGACTTAGTATAACACAATTCTAAGAAAATTACAATAATAAATATGAATAAATTTGAAATAATAGAAAATAATACTTGACTTTCGGCGTGGGTAGTGGTACATTATTGTTAGCACTCAGGGAGAATGAGTGCTAACAAACGAAAAGAGGTGAGCATATGGAGCTTTCCGAAAGAAAAAAGGCGATACTTCAAGCGATTATTGAGGACTATATTCAGACGGCAGAGCCCGTAGGCTCGCGAAACATTGCAAAGAATCACGACCTCGGCCTTTCAGCGGCTACAATCCGTAACGAAATGGCGGATTTGGAGGAAATGGGCTATCTTGACAAGCCACACACCTCCGCAGGTCGAATCCCCTCGGAAATGGGTTACCGTTTCTATGTAGATTCACTGATGCATCGTTACAGCCTCACTATGGAGGAGATTTCAAGCCTGCAGAGCAGTATGGACAGAAAATACAGTCAGCTTGAAAATGTGGTGTCAGAAATTTCCGATATTATTTCCAAGGCAACAAATTACCCTGCGATAGTGGAGCTTCCCACGGCACAGAAAAGCCGATTAAGAAGCGTCAAAATGATGCTTATTGAAGAGGGTAGTGTGCTGATTGTGGTAGTCACCGATGCAGGCGTGGTAAGAAACCGCCAGATGAAAGTAAGTGCGGACATTGACTACGAAATCATTGATTCCATTTCGGAATTTTTGTCGGGACAGCTTACGGGACTTTCGGCAGATGATTTCACCCCTGCAAGGCTGATGCTGATTTACGAAGCAATGAGCCAGTACGGAGATTTCTTAAAAACCGTGGTTGAGTTTGTTCTGGAATGTCTCGGCAACACGCAAAGCAGGGTGTACATTGGTGGAGCATCCAACATACTTAACAACCCCGAATTTGAAAATATTGAACGTGCAAGGGAGTTTTTCTCGTTTATTGACAGGAAAGAGAATGTGTCAAATATGCTCAATCTTCTGGAAACGGCAGAAGAAAATATCAGCATAAAAATCGGCAGTGAAAACAACGCTCCCGAAATGCGTGACACAAGCCTTGTCGTAGCATCTTACAATGTAGGCGGCAAGCTTCACGGAAAAATCGGTATTATAGGTCCTAAACGAATGAACTATGCGAGAGTAATTTCCTCGCTTGAACTTATAAACGCTAACCTAACCGAAATATTAGGAAGAATGATTTACGGAAAGGATGATACAGATGGCAACTAAGAAAAAGGAAGAAGAAATCAAGGAAGAGGTAACAGAGGAAGTAACTCCCGAAGTTACAGAGACTGAGCCCGAAAACGAATTTGAGAAGAAATACAACGACGTAAACGAAAAATATATGCGTACTCTTGCAGAATATGACAACTACCGCAAGCGTACTATTAAAGAGAAAGAATCTATCTACCCCGAGGCAAAGGCGGTTGTTATAGAGAAGTTTTTACCCGTAATGGATAACTTCCAGCGTGCAATCGACTCGGCAGAAAACAAAGACGGCTTTTACGAGGGCGTAGTAATGCTGAAAAAACAGATGGATGACGTTCTTACTGCCCTTGGTGTGGAGAAAATTAAGTCCGTTGGTGAGGAATTCAATCCCGAGCTTCACAATGCGGTAATGCATATTGACGACGAGGAGCAGGGCGAAAATGTAATCGTGGAGGAATTCCAGAAAGGTTACAAAATCGGCGACAGAGTTATCCGCCACAGCATGGTTAAAGTGGCTAACTGACAAGCGTACGCTTGTCATCCTGAGCAAAGCGAAGGATCTCAAACGTCGGAGGAGATTCTTCGGTCGCAGGCTCCCTCAGAATGACACTACTTGTCATTATGAACGAAGTTAAGAATCTCGGATAAAAAGGAAAACATATATGTATTATGTATATATGCTTACTAATAAAAATAACAAGGTGTTATATACAGGAGTTACAAATAATTTAAAACGAAGATTGTATGAACATAAAAATAAATTTGTAGATGGGTTTACAAAAAAATACAATGTTGACAAATTAGTTTATTATGAGATTACTAATGACGTAAATAGTGCGTTAGCACGCGAAAAACAAATTAAAGGTTGGACGAGAGCAAAGAAAAATGCTCTTGTGGAAAGTAAAAACTCCCAGTGGTGCGATTTGACGGAATCTATTATGCAGATATAAGATATTCTTCGGTCGCAGGCTCCCTCAGAATGACAGGGAGAGGGTTAGTTTATAAATTTTTTATATATATTTGGAGGTAAAAATCATGGCAAAAATTATTGGTATTGACTTAGGTACAACTAATTCATGCGTAGCAGTTATGGAGGGTGGCGAACCCACCGTTATCGCTAACGCAGAGGGTGCAAGAACTACTCCCTCGGTTGTAGCTTTTACAAAAACAGGGGAAAGACTTGTAGGTCAGGTTGCAAAGAGACAGGCTGTTACAAACCCCGACAGAACAGTTATCTCAATAAAGAGAGAAATGGGTACAAACTACAAGGTAAATATTGACGACAAGAGCTACACTCCCCCCGAAATCAGCTCTATGGTACTTGCAAAGCTTAAGGCAGATGCAGAAAGCTACCTTGGTGAAACTGTTTCTCAGGCAGTAATCACTGTTCCTGCATACTTTAGTGACGCACAGCGTCAGGCTACAAAGGATGCAGGTAAGATTGCAGGTCTTGAAGTTCTCCGTATTATAAACGAGCCTACCGCAGCAGCATTTGCTTACGGTATGGATAAGGAAAACGACCAGAAGGTTATGGTATATGACCTCGGTGGTGGTACATTCGACGTATCTATCCTTGATATCGGTGACGGTGTATTTGAGGTTCTTGCAACAAACGGTGACACACGCCTCGGCGGTGACGACTTCGACGATGCTATCATCAATTATCTTGTAGCAGAGTTCAAGAAAGAAAACGGTATTGACCTTTCTACTGATAAAATGGCTATGCAGAGACTTAAGGAAGCCAGTGAAAAGGCAAAGATTGAGCTTTCAGGCGTAACAACAAGTGCTATCAATCTTCCTTTCATCACTGCAGATGCAACAGGTCCCAAGCATCTTGACATTACTCTTACACGTGCTAAGTTCAACGAGCTTACTGCAAATCTTGTAGAACGTACAATCATCCCCACAAAGAAGGCTCTTTCTGATGCAGGTCTTTCCGCATCAGAAATTGACAAGGTTGTAATGGTTGGCGGTTCAAGCCGTATTCCCGCTGTTAACGAAGCTGTACAGAAGCTTATCGGCAAAGACCCCCACAAGGGTATCAACCCCGACGAATGTGTTGCTCTTGGTGCGGCTATTCAGGCAGGTGTTCTCGGCGGTGACGTTAAGGATATCGTTCTTCTTGACGTAACACCCCTTTCTCTCGGTATCGAAACAATGGGCGGTGTTTGCACAAAGCTTATCGAAAGAAATACAACTATCCCTACAAGAAAGAGCCAGATTTTCTCAACTGCTGCTGACAATCAGACAAGCGTTGACATTCACGTTCTTCAGGGTGAAAGAGAAATGGCAGCCGACAACAAGACTCTCGGTAACTTCATGCTTTCAGGTATTGCACCTGCTCCCCGTGGAGTTCCGCAGATTGAGGTTACATTCGACATTGATGCCAACGGTATCGTAAATGTAAGCGCAAAAGACCTCGGTACAGGTCAGGAGCAGAAGATTACAATTACAGCTTCCTCCAACCTTTCCGATGAAGATATTGACAAGGCAGTAAAAGAAGCTGAACAGTATGCAGAAGAGGATAAGAAGCGTAAGGAAGCTATCGACATCCGTAACAATGCAGACCAGCTTGTATACCAGAGTGAAAAGACTCTCGGCGAGGTTGGTGACAAGGTAGACCAGGCTGACAAGGATGCAGTTCAGGCAGAAATCGACAAGGTTAAGGAAGCCCTCAAGGGTACAGATAACGACCAGATTAAAGCTGCAACAGAAGCTCTTCAGCAGAAATTCTACGAAATCAGCACAAAGCTTTATCAGCAGGCTAATCCTCAGGGTCAGCCCGGAGCAGATATGGGTCAGCAGGCTAACCCCAATGACAATGTATATGATGCAGATTTCACAGACACAACAAATAACTAAAAGAAGTAAAGTTAGCAGAGCGGAATTTTTCCGCTCTGCTAAACTTGACTAAGTGTACCAAGGAATGAGAGAAGTAGTGCAGAAGGCACAAACTGAACCCGTAGGGGTTACCCGAAGCTGTACATAGGTACAGCGAGAGGTGAAGTTTGTGGCTAACAAAACGCTTTAAAATTGGAATCCGTTTTGCGGATTCTTTCATTAAACAATAAAAGGTACTATAACAGATACCTTAATAAAAGTGGCGTAAAAAATACTTGTGCGTTTTGTGTTCGGTGCTGCTTATATCATTTCGAAATTGAGGTGTATTATGGCAGATAAGAGAGATTATTATGAGGTACTTGGCGTTCAAAAAGGTGCCTCGGATGATGAAATAAAAAAAGCATACAGAAAGCTTGCAAAAAAATATCACCCCGACCTTAACAAGGATAATCCCGAAGCAGCTGATAAATTTAAGGAAGCTGCTGAAGCTTATGACGTTTTAAGTGACAGTGAAAAGCGTAGCCGTTACGACCAGTTCGGTCACGCAGGTGTTGACCCCAATGCAGGCTTCGGCGGTGGCGGCTATGGCGGCGGCTTCGGCGGATTTGATATGGGCGATATTTTTGACAGCTTCTTCGGTGGTGGATTCGGTGGAAGAGGGTCAAGAAGAAACGGCCCCGTACGCGGAAATGATATTCAGCAGGCGATAGAGCTTACCTTTGAGGAAGCTGTTTTCGGGTGTAAAAAGAAAGTAACCATTATCCGTGGAGAAAGCTGTAACGAATGTGGCGGCAGCGGGGCAAAGAAAGGAACATCTCCCGTAAAATGTGCCCGTTGCGGAGGAACAGGACAGATGAGAAGTGTGCAGAACACTCCTTTTGGCCAGTTTGCTTCTACCACTACCTGTAATCAGTGCGGAGGAAAAGGAACAACCATTTCCGACCCGTGTCCCGTTTGTAACGGCAGCGGACAGAACAGAACTAAGAGGGAACTGGAGGTTAACATTCCTGCAGGTATAGACCACGGGCAGACGGTATCTCTTCGCGGTCAGGGTGAAGCAGGCGTACGCGGTGGCGGTCCCGGGGACCTGCTTATAACCGTTTATGTTAAGCCAAGTCCCGTGTTTACCCGTGAGGGGAACAATGTGTACATTGATGTGCCGATAACCTTTGTTCAGGCGGCACTTGGCTGTGAAATTGAAATTCCCACAGTTGACGGAAAAATCACGCAGAGAATCCCCGAGGGTACTCAGCACGGAACGAAATTCAGACTTAAAGGCAGAGGTATTCCCTCAATTCGTGGCGGTGCAAGAGGCGACCAGTATGTCCGCATAATTGTGGAGATTCCCAAGAATCTTTCCTCTAAACAGCGTGATATACTTGAGCAATTTGCCAAGGAAAGCAATGATAAAAACTACAATCAGCGAAAGAAATTTTCCGAGAAATTAAAGGATTATTTCAAGAATAACTGAAAGGAAATATGACTATGGATTGGCTTGAGGTAAGCATATATACAACTCCCGAGGGGATAGACCCTCTTTGCGGCAGACTGTATAATCTCGGTGTAACGGGACTTGAAATTGTCGATAAGGATGATTTTGAGGATTTCCTTGAAAATAATAAACAGTACTGGGATTATGTTGACGAGGAGCTTCGTGAAAAAATGAACGGAGAAACCCGTGTGAAGATATATCTCAGCGACAACGAAACAGGTCACAAGATGCTTTCTGCAGTCCGTGACGATTTGATTTCTTTCAAGAGCATTGATGCAGACGGCGTATTCGGCTCTCTCAGGGTGGAAATTGACTCCTGCAGAGAAGAGGACTGGGAAAATAACTGGAAACAGTATTTTAAACCAATCTATGTCGGGGAGCGTCTTGTAATAAAGCCCGAATGGGAGACCATTCCCGATGCTGACGGAAAAATCGTATTCAACATTGACCCCGGAATGACTTTCGGCAGCGGTCAGCACGAAACAACACGCCTTTGCGTGGAAACTCTTGACACTACTGTGAAAAAGGGCGATAAGGTACTTGACCTCGGTTGTGGTAGCGGTATTCTTTCCATAATTTCACTGATGCTTGGTGCAGGTGAGGCGAGAGCCGTTGACATTGACCCCAATTGCAAGAAAATTGCATACTCAAATGCGGCACTTAACGGTATCGGCGAAGACGTGTATACTGTTCTTGACGGAAATATTCTCATTGATGAAGATTTTAAGAGGGGTACGGAAAAAAGCGGTCCTTATGACATTGTTGTGGCAAATATTGTGGCAGATGTTATTATCCCCCTTGCAAGTGATGTAAAGCGTTATCTTAAAGACGGCGGTACATTCATTGCCAGCGGTATTATTGAAATGCGTATTGACGAGGTAAGGGAAGCTATCGAGAAGAACGGATTTTCCATTCAGGAAATCAAGAAAGAAAACGACTGGTACTGCATTATTTCGAGGTAACTGTTATGGCTAATTTCTACATAGATAAGAGTGATATAACTGAAAATACAGCCGTAATTTCGGGTGAAGAAGCACAACATATAAGCCGTGTGCTTCGTATGAAAAAGGGTGACAATGTAACCCTCTGTGACGGAGAGGGAATGTTTTACGAGGCAGTTTTGTCGGATTTTTCGGACAAAACCGTTGTTGCAGACATCCTTTCAAAAAGAGAGGCTGAAACAGAGCCATCTGTAAAGGTGACAGTTTTTCAGGGGGTGCCCAAAAATCCCAAGCTTGAAACGATAATTCAAAAGCTGACGGAAATCGGTGCAGTAAGGCTTGTGCCTGTGGACACAAAGCGTGCTGTGGCAAAGCTGGACAAGGAAAACAAGGTAGACAGACTCCGTAAAATCGCCCGAGAAGCGACAAAACAGAGCAAACGCGGAATTGTTCCCGAGGTGCTTTCACCGGTAAGCTTTAAGGATGCGGTAAAAATGGCGGCGGAGGCTGACCTTGCCTTGATTCCCTACGAAGAAGAAAGGGAAATGTCCCTTAAAAAAGCTCTTTCAGGGAAAACACCAAAAACTGTTTCGGTAATGATTGGACCCGAGGGCGGTTTTGACAGCGAAGAAATAAAGCTTGCAAAGGAAAACAAAATTACAAGCGTAACATTGGGCAAAAGAATTCTCAGAACGGAAACCGCACCGCTTGCGGTATGTTCGGCAATTCTTTACGAGCTTGGTGAAATGGAATAATAAGGAGAGATTCATATGGCAATTTTTAATAAAGCAGATATTATGCTTCCTAAAAATGCAGATTTGACAAAGTGGAGTGTAGTGGCTTGTGACCAGTATACATCACAACCCGAGTATTGGGAAAAGGCACAGGAGGTTGTGGGTGACAGTCCCTCCACACTTAACCTTGTTTATCCCGAGGCATTTTTGTCGCAGGGTGACGGCAGAATAGCAAAAATAAACGACACTATGAAAGAGTACTGTGACAAGGGTATTTTTGAAACCCACAAAAATTGTCTTGTGTATGTTGAAAGAACTCTCTCGGGTGGCAGAATCAGAAAGGGTATTGTCGGTGCGGTAGACCTTGAAGCATACGACTTCCATAAAGGGGTAAAATGCCCCATCCGTGCAACCGAGGGTACAGTTCTTGAAAGAATCCCCCCACGTGTGAAAATCCGTGAAAATGCTCCTCTTGAGCTTCCTCACGTAATGCTTCTTGTTGATGACAAGGAAAAAACACTTGTGGAAAAAGTGGAAAAGGGAGAAAAGCTCTACGACTTTGAGCTTATGGCAGACGGCGGACACCTTGCAGGCTGGGTTGTAGCAAATGATGATGAATTTATGGCATCTCTCGATAAATTCTCCGCAAATGCACCCGACGGACTCGTGTTTGCAGTAGGTGACGGAAACCATTCCCTCGCCACGGCAAAGACCTGCTGGGATAACCTTAAACCCACTCTTTCTCCCGAAGAGCAGGAAACTCATCCTGCACGCTTCTGCCTTGTTGAGATTGAAAATATTCATGATGATGTACTTGAATTTGAGCCTATCCACAGAGTAGTGTTTGGTGTAGAGGACGAAGAACTTTTTGTTGGTGAGCTTATGGAAGAGCTTGACTGCAGCGGGGAAAAAGCAGGCGGTCAGGAAATAGTAGTTGTTAAAGGTGATGTTTCCAGAAAGCTTTATATACATAACACCTCAAGCCCTCTTGCAGTGGGTACGCTTCAGAAATATCTTGACACTCTTTCCTATGAGGTGGACTATATCCACGGTGAGGATGTTGTAGAATCCCTTTCTGCAAAAGAGGGTGCAGTAGGATTCCTTCTTCCTAAGCCTGAAAAGAGCAGTTTGTTTGAAACCGTTATAAAGGACGGGGCATTGCCAAGAAAGACATTTTCAATGGGTGAAGCAAATGAAAAAAGGTTCTATATGGAAGCGAAACAAATAAAGTAAACGGACTCGATAAAGCAGCACATTGTGAATGCGGAGTTCGAAGTTCGGAATTCGAAGTGAAGGTAGGAATCCACCAAGTGTGGATTCCTATTTTTGTGTTCTACATAAGAAAAAAGGAATCCGACAAATCGGATTCCCTCCATCATTTCGAACTTCGAATTTCGCATTTAGAATTTCTTAAAGCTGCTTTATCTCATTCCATCTACAAATTCTGCAATTCGTTCCAAAGCTTTCTCAATATTCTTAATACTATACGCATAACTGCAACGGATAAAGCCCTCACCGCATTCACCGAATGCCGTGCCGGGAACAACTGCAACTTTCTTTTCGTAAAGAAGCCTCGTTACAAATTCCTCGCTTGTAAGTCCCGTTGAGCTGATGTTGGGGAACACATAGAATGCACCCAACGGCTCAAAACAGCTAAGTCCCATTTCCCTGAAACCATTCACCATAATTCTGCGGCGGTGGTCATATTCAGTACACATATACTCAACGTCCTCGTCACAGCTACGGAGTGCCTCGATAGCCGCAAACTGGCTTGTTGTGGGAGCACACATTATTGCGTACTGATGAATTTTTGTCATCTGCTTTATAACCGGCTCAGGACCGCAGGCGTAACCAAGTCGCCAGCCCGTCATTGCAAACGCTTTACTGAAACCGTTTACCGTTACTGTCCGCTCCTGCATTCCGGGAATGGAGGCAAAGGGAACGTGAGGTTCACCGGTATATGTAAGCTCGCCGTATATTTCGTCAGAAAGAACAAAAAGGTCGTGCTCTTCCACAATTTTTGAAATTTTCTCCAAATCCTCACGTGTCATTACTGCACCTGTGGGATTATTGGGGAATGGAAGTATCAGAAGCTTGGACTTAGGTGTAATTTTTTCAAGGAGCTTTTCGGGAGTCAGCTTGAAATTATCCTTTTCCTCAGTCTGAATTGTCACGGGTGTACCGCCTGCCATAAGGGTGCAGGGCTTGTAGCACACGAAACAAGGCTCGGGAATAAGTACCTCATCCCCCTGAGATACAATTGCACGGATAAGCAGGTCAATTGCCTCGCTTCCGCCTACTGTTACAAGGGTTTCTGTCTTGGGATTGTAGTGAAGATTATACTTCCTTGCAAGGTATGTGCAAATCTCATTACGAAGCTCCAAAAGTCCGCTGTTTGCACTGTAATGGGTGCGTCCCTTTTCAAGGGAGTAGATGCCTGCCTCCCTGACAGCCCACGGGGTTACAAAGTCAGGCTCACCAACACCGAGTGATATTGCATCCTTCATCTCAGCGGCAATATCGAAAAACTTTCTGATACCGCTGGGTGCAAGAGATTGTATCCCCGGAGAAATCAATTTATTGTAGTCTATCATATGCTGATAACCTCCCGGTTATCTTCTTCTTTTTCGGTAAAGAGGACACCGTCCTTCTTATAAGTCTTCAACTCGAAATGTGTTGCCGTGGAAACAACAGATTCCATAGGAGCAAGCCGTTCAGAAACGAACATTGCAACCTCCTTAAGACTCTTTCCCTCAACAGTTACAAGCAGGTCGAATGCACCCGATATAAGTGTAACGGACTTAACCTGAGGGAATTTATAAATCCTCTCCGCAACAGTGTCAAATCCGCCGCCGCGCTGAGGGGTCAGCTTGATTTCAATATGTGCTCTGGTAGTTTCCCTGCCTGCAAGCTCCCAGTTAATAAGTGTATTGTAACCAAGGATGATGTTTTCATCTTCCAGCTCGCGGATGGCGGCCTTAACCTCACCTTCTTCAATGCCAAGCATAACCGCAATTTTGGATGAAGTCAGACGACTGTCCGATTCAAGAAGCGATAAGATTTTGTTTTTCATAATAATCACCCTTTCTTTTTTCGTTATTGTACTATTATACTCTACTTTGACAGAAAAATCTACTGTTTTTTTCTAAAATACAAAAAATAATTGAAATAAAAGGCATTTTATGTTAAAATCTATTGAGGTGATTTACAATGAAATCTAACTCAATAAATAAACTTGGTTTTTACCTTACAATGCTCAGTTCCCGTTACGGCAACGGGGAATATTTTATTGAAATGAAAATAAACTTTAAATCGGGAACAAAATCATTCCCTGCCACCGTCAAAAAGGACGGGGAGGAGCTTGTTCTTACCTTTTCGGGTGCAAAACAGCCGTTTTCATGGGAGAAGCTTTCCGATATTGCCAAGGATTACGACGCTATGCAGCTTGTCTACAAGGAACGTGGTACTGACGCAATAATAAACGCGGATGACAGAAATGTTACTCTCCGATATGACGACATTGCTCCCATTGAAAAAAACACAACTGCCACCGTGGGGGAAAGGCAGTATCTTATTGCCCCTCCCAAGGCAAACGACCTTTTAAAAGAAATTGGCATTATGGGGCAAAACGGCAAAATCAAAAACGATATGATTCGCAAGTACAATCAGATTGACCATTTTGTGGAGCTGATTGCGGATTACCTTAAAAAGCTTGACGGAAAGATTGAGGTTCTTGACTGTGCCTGCGGAAAAAGTTATCTGTCATTTGCACTTAACTATTATCTTAAAGACGTGCTTAAAAAGGATTGCCACGTTACGGGCGTTGACTATTCAGAAATAGTAATCGAGGCATCAAAAAAGAGTGCAAAAAACCTCGGCTACACCAATATGACCTTTGTCAAGGCTGACCTTACCACATACAAGGTGGAACGAAAACCAGATGTGGTAATAAGCCTGCACGCCTGCGACACAGCAACGGATATGGCTATCGGTGCGGCTATAAATGCAGGTGCAAAAGCAATTTTTGCTGTACCCTGCTGTCATAAGGAACTTCTTTCACAGTATTCCTATGAGCCTTTTGCACCGCTTTTAAAATACGGTATTTTCAAGGCAAGGCAGGCTGATTTACTGACAGATTCCCTACGCTGTCTGCTCCTTGAAGCATCGGGATATTCCGTAACGGCACAGGAATACATTTCTCCCGTGGAAACACCGAAGAATCTTCTTATAAAAGCATTCAAGGACGGAAACAACCGAAAAAAAGCAACAAGGGAGTATTTTGAACTTAAGAAAATGCTCGGTATAACCCCGAAATTAGAGACACTTATTAAGTTGGAGGCAGAATAATGGACTTTTCAGAAAAGACAGTTAAGCAGAAATATATCTTCAAGGGTGAAGTGATAAACCTGCGTGTGGATACAGTTACAACCCCCGGCGGAAATACCGCCACCCGTGAACTTGTAGAACACCCGGGCGGAGTGTGTGTAGTTCCCCTTTTTGATGATGGAACGGTTATGATGGAGTGGCAGTACCGCCGTCCTTTTGACACAAATACATTTGAAATTCCTGCAGGGAAGCTCCACTATGGGGAAGACCCATTAGAATGCGGAAAAAGAGAGCTTGAAGAGGAAACAGGCTACTGTGCAAGAAACTATATTTCTCTTGGGAAGATGTACCCGACCCCAGGTTTTTGTTATGAGGTTGTGCATATGTATCTTGCAACCGACCTTTACGAGGGAAGCATAAACCGTGATGAGGATGAATTTATGGAGCTTGAGAGAGTTCCCCTGGAAACCCTTGTGGAAAAGGCTTTAAACGGTGAAATCGTGGATGCGAAAACCTGCCTTGCACTTTTAAAGGTAAACGAGATGAAAAACAGAGGAATGATTTAATGAAGGTTGCATTTTATGCTTTGGGCTGTAAAGTCAATCAGTATGAAATAGACTGCTATGCAAAAAAGTTCAGCGAAATCGGGTGGGAGATAGGCTCATTTTCCGAAAAGTGTGATGCCTATGTCATAAACACCTGTGCTGTTACCAATATAGGCGAGAGGAAATCGAGGCAGATTATCCGCCGTGCCAAGAAGCAAAACCCAGATGCCATTGTTGCCGTAACGGGGTGCTATGCCCAGACTAAGGCGGAGGAAGTCAGGAGAATGGCGGAGGCAGATGTAGTTCTCGGTACAAGTAACCGCGGACGAATAGCAGAAATCGTGACGGCAAAGCTCCGCGGTGAGGATATTGACCTTTTAACCGACATTATGAAAGAGCGAATGTACGAGGAACTTGAATGCGAGGGGAAGCTGGAGCGTACACGTGCCTACATAAAAATTCAGGACGGATGCAACAATTTCTGTTCCTACTGTATTATTCCCTATGCAAGAGGTCCTGTCCGTTCCAGAAAAGTTGAAAATGTGGTAAACGAGGCAAAAAGGCTTGTTTCTATGGGCTTTTCCGAGGTGGTGCTGACGGGTATTGCCGTTGCATCCTACGGTAAGGATTTCAAGGACGGAACTACCCTCAGAACAGTTATTGAAGCAGTCTGCAACGTAGACGGAATTCAGCGAGTACGTCTCAGCAGTATTTCCCCTACGCTGTTTGATGATGATTTTATTTCCTTTGTTGCAGGAGAGAGGAAGATGTGCAGACATTTTCATATCTCTTTGCAGTCGGGAAGCACAACCGTGCTTAAAAGGATGAACAGAAAATATACGGCTGACGAGTATCTTGATACCCTTCAGCGAATCAGGGAAAAGATGCCCGATGCTGGCATTACAACGGATATTATCTGTGGTTTCCCCGAAGAAACAGAGGAGGAATTTTACGAAACTCTGGAATTTGTGAAAAAGGCACGCTTTTTAAAGGTGCACGTTTTCCCATACTCCGAGCGTAGCGGAACAGTTGCTGCCGAGATGCCCCAAGTTCCCCATCAGGTAAGGGAGGAGCGAGCGTCAAGGCTTATAAAACTGACTGAAAAGATTGCAGAGGAGGTAGAAAACAGTTTTATAGGTACAGAAGCGGAGGTCCTTTTCGAGCAGACAGACGGTGAGTATGCCGAGGGACTTTCGGGAAATTATCTCCGCATATACGTTAAGGGCGGAGAAGAATTAACAGGAAAAATACAGGAAATAAAGATACGTGAAAGGCATAATGGAATTTTGTTTGGCGAAATATGCTCTGTTTAAAACAGAGCATATTTTTTGTTCTAAACTACTTTACAAATCCCCCAAAAAGCTATACAATAGAGTATTATGGAGGGAGTATGCACAATATGAGAAAAGGTGATATTGCATTAATTACAGTAGCCGTGATTTCCCTTGTGTTGTGGCTTATTCCCAAACCGCAAGGCGGCAGGGTCTTAATATCTGTAAACGGTGAAGTTTACAGAGAGGTTTCTCTCGATGAAAACTCAGTTATACCCATTGAAACGGAGTTTGGGAAAAATACTGTCGTGATAGAAAAAGGCGGGGTTTTTGTAACTCATTCCAATTGCCCTGACGGACTCTGTGAAAAGGACAGAATCAGCAAAAGCGGGGAGAGTATAGTGTGTCTACCCAACAGACTCAGCGTGACTGTTGAGGGTAAAAACAAAGAAGAAGTTGATGTAATCCTATGGTAAACACAAGGAAAATAACAAAGCTTGCCGCATTTATTTCCGTGGCGGTAATTCTCGGATATGTGGAAAGTTTGTTTCCGCCTGTTGCAGCAGGGGTAAAGCTTGGTATTGCAAATACAGTTATTATAGCAGCGTTATATATCCACGGCGGAAAAGATGCATATATAGTTTCCGTACTGAAAGTGGTTTTATGTATGGCACTTTTCGGCAGTATGACATCCTTTATATACAGCCTGTCGGGTGCTGTTTTAAGCCTTTCTGCAATGATTATTGCAAAAAGGAGCAAAAACTTTTCCATTATCAGCGTGAGCGGACTTGGAGGACTATGCCATAATATTGCGCAGTTTGTCTGTGCATATATCATAATCGGCAAGGGCGTACTTTTCTATTTGCCTGTGCTGTGCCTTTCAGGAATTTTGTGCGGAGTGCTGACAGGAATTGCCGCACAGCTTATTGTTAAAAGAGGGAGGGAGATTTTTGGCAAAGAGTGATTACCTTAAATTATCAGACGAAAAAGTAAAAGAAATCGGGGACAAGCTGAATCTCCCTGTAAAGCAGGTGAAAAGACGGGTGGAGGAAAGGGACAAGGCAAATCTCTGGCGGCCTTGTTACATCCGTGATATTGAGAAAATTCTGCATCATCCGTACTATAACAGATATACTGACAAAACGCAGGTGTTCTCTTTCTACAAGGATGATGATATAACACGCCGTGCACTTCATGTACAGCTTGTGTCAAGAATTGCAAAAAATATCGGCAGACTTTTAGGTCTTGACCTTGACCTTATAGAAGCAATTGCACTCGGTCACGATATGGGGCATACCCCATTCGGTCATGCAGGTGAGAGCTTGTTGAACGAAATCTATCACAGCCGTACAGGACGGTTTTTCAATCACAATGTCCATAGTGTCAGAGTGCTTGACAAAATCTTCAACCTGAACATCAGCCTTGATACCCTTGACGGCATTCTTTGTCACAACGGTGAGCTGGAGCTTCAGGAATACCGACCGTCTGCACTTTCGGGATTTTCCGAGTTTGACGAAAAGGTGGAGGGCTGCTACCTCTCGCGTGAGAATATAAAGAAACTTATCCCCTCAACTCTTGAGGGCTGTGTGGTCAGAGTCAGCGACATCATCGCCTACATCGGCAAGGACAGGCAGGATGCTGAGAGAGCAGGTCTGGCAGGTGCTTACAAGGGTAGTGACAACTCTTATATGATAAATAACTTTGTCATAAACATTGTAGAAAACAGCTTCGGCAAGGACTATATAAAAATGGATGAGGATTATTTCCAAGCCCTAAAAAAAGCCAAGAGTGACAACTACGAAAACATCTATCTGTCACAGAGTGTTAAAGAGCAGTATGACAAATCATTAAAACCAATGTTTGAGATGCTTTATGAAAAGCTGATTTCTCAGGTCGGTGATAAGCATAGTCTTGTTCACAGACATCATATTGACTATGTTAATACACGCAGGGGATATTACCAGACGCAGGTTGACTATATGGAAGAAAATACCCCTGACGATATTGTAACGGACTATATTGCATCCATGACGGATGACTATTTTATAGATATTTGTGCACAGCTTTTGCCCGATGCACCTACTGTAAATTATATAGGATACTTCGAAAAATAAGAAAGGATATATAACTATGGACAACAAAAAAATGGCGGAGCTTCTGCTTCCCGGAATTGACAAAACCCCCGAATATTACGAAAACCTTTATCCCGAGAGAAATCTTCCCGAGGGGGCAAAGGTTACACGTCTTGGACCCAGCCCTACGGGATTTATACACCTTGGAAACCTTTTCGGTGCAATTACTGACGAGCGTCTGGCACATCTTTCTGACGGTGTGTTCTATCTCCGTATAGAGGACACCGACAATAAGCGTGAGGTTGAGGGGGCAGTTGATGTTGTTATAAATACTCTCCGTTATTTCGGCGTTGAATTTGACGAGGGTGCAACAAGCGACGGTGAAAAGGGTAACTACGGCCCCTACCGTCAGCGTCAGCGTGCGGAAATTTATCAGACCTTTGCAAAATGGCTCATTGAAAGAGGTCTGGCATACCCCTGCTTCTGCACAGAGGACGAGCTTTCCGCAATGCGTGAAAAACAGACAGAGCTTAAGGAAAACTTCGGTTACTACGGAAAATGGGCTGTTCACAGAAATATTACCGTAGAGGAAGCAGAGCAGAATATAAAAGAGGGTAAGCCCTACGTTATCCGTTTCCGCGCCCCCGAAAACACAGGTAAGACATTTACAATAACTGACGGTATCCGCGGTGAACTTACAATGCCTGAAAACGAGCAGGATGTTGTAATCCTCAAGTCCGACGGTATACCCACATACCATTTTGCACACGTTGTTGACGACCACCTGATGAAGACCACACACGTTGTGCGCGGTGAAGAATGGCTCGCAACACTTCCCATCCACGTTCAGCTTTTTGAGGCAATGGGTTGGAAAGCTCCTGTTTACTGCCATACAGCACAGCTTATGAAGATTGATAACGGCGTTAAGCGTAAACTCAGCAAGCGTAAGGACCCCGAGCTTTCTCTTGACTATTACAAGAGCGAGGGTTATCTCCCCGGTGCAGTCTGGGAATACCTTATGACCGTTCTTAACTCCAACTACGAACAGTGGAGAATGGATAACCCCGACAAGGATGTAAAAGAGTTTGAATTCACCACCAAGAAAATGGGCGTAAGCGGTTCCCTCTTTGACATTGACAAGCTGAATGATGTCAGCAAGAATTACCTTGCAACCCTTGATTCCGAAACTGTTTACAACTACATCACCGACTGGGCAAAGGAGTGTGACGAGGAATACTACAATCTTCTCACCCGTGACGAGAAATTCTCCCTCGGTATGATTGCAATCGGCCGTGGCGGTGAAAAGCCCAGAAAGGACATCAGCCATTGGAAGCAGTCCAAGGATTTCTACAGCTTCTTCTTTGATGAATTATTTAAGATGGAAGACAGCTTCCCCGAGAACGTGTCAGAAGAAGACAGACGTGCTATCCTTACAAAATATATGGAAACCTACGACCACTCTGACGACCAGTCTACATGGTTTAGCAAGGTAAGGGCACTCGGTGAGGAGCTTGGTTATGCACCCCAGCCCAAGCTTTACAAGAAAAACCCCGAAAGCTACAAGGGTCACGTTGGTGATGTCAGCGGTGTTATCCGTGTGGCAATTACAGGCAGAACAAATTCTCCCGACATCTGGTGTATTCAGCAGGTGCTTGGAGAAGAACGCTCCATGGAGAGGATAAGAAAGGCTTATGAGCAGAAATAAAAAGCTTACCGTACTTTTGTCTGTGTTGATATGTGCCGTAGCGGCTCTTGTCTATGTACTCGTTTTTACAGGAAAGGACAGCGAGGTAAAAACCATAGCGGAAAATAAACCACAGAAGGTTTCTGTCACACTAAAGGCAGTAGGGGATAATCTGATTCATTCACCTATTTTCAAGGCGTACAGGACAGAGGACGGCTTTGATTTTGACGGATTGTATACCCATATAACCCCATATATTGAAAAAGCCGATATAGCCGCAATCAATCAGGAAACAATTTTCGTGGACGATACTCAGACCTTTACGGGTTATCCTGCTTTCGGAACACCTACTGCGGTAGGGGAAAGTGTTGCCAATGCAGGCTTTAATTTAATCACGCACGCGACAAACCACACCTATGACCGTGGATATAATGCTATGCTTCATACTATGAATTTCTGGAAACAGTATGAGCATATTACGGTTTTAGGCATTCACGAATCTCCCGAAAAACAGCAGGAGATAACTGTCTGGGAAAAAGACGGTCTTAAAATTGCTATGCTTAACTTCACCTATGGACTTAACGGATACAGACTTCCCAAGGACAAGCCGTATCTTGTGAATCTGCTTGACCGTGGGGAGGGTAATGCCGACCTTTTAAGACGTGCGGAGGAATGTGCCGATATAACCGTTGTGTTCGTACACTTCGGTACGGAATACACACACAAGCCTACGGCAGAGCAGAAAAGGGATGTGGAATTTTTCACCGAGAATGGTGCAGATATTATTATCGGTGGACATCCCCACGTAATACAGCCCGTGACGGAGCATATTTCTGAAAATGGTAATAAGTCGGTGGTATTCTACTCTCTCGGAAATTTCCTTTCCAATCAGAGCGGAACTGACAAAATACTGGGCGGTATGGCATCAGTAACCATATCAAAGGAGAACGGTGAAACCTTTGTGGAAAACTATGAAATGCTTCCCACCGTCACGCACGCAGAAAGCGGTCTGTACACGGCATATATGCTCAGTGACTACACCGACGAGCTTGCAAAAAAACACAGACGATGTCCTGCTCTCACTGTTGAAAAGATTCAGGCACTTTATGATAAGGTTATGGCAATAGAAGTTTACCAATAAAAAATTCAGTGATGATAATTCATCACTGAATTTTTTAGTTTAAACTCGTATGGCAAGCAACTGCTTTACCCAAAATCCGTATATTTTTACATTGCTTTTTCGTATAGACCATCGGTTTGTACTTGGGGTTTTCGGAAATAAGAGTTACGGCATCATCTGAAATATATACCCTTTTAAGGGTTGCCTCATCCTCTACTAAAACAGCGGCAATTTCACCGTCATCAACGGAATCCTGCTTGCGGATGAAAACAATATCTCCGTCTTTTATCCCTGCACCTATCATAGAATCTCCCTTGACCCTTAAACAAAAGTCTGCACGGGTGTCATTTATGGGGGAGAAATACTCACAATCCTCCGTTGCAAGTATGGGTTGCCCCGCTGCAATTTTACCAAGTAACGGAAGGCTGTTTTTACCTGCATTTTTTTCCTCACAACCCATAAGGTATGCAGGGGAACAATTAAATATTCTTGCCATCTCAAGCACAGTTGCCTGCTTGAGATTTTTTATTTCTCCGCTTTCGTATCGCTGTGCAGTTGCTTCCCGTACACCGAGAGCGTTGGCAACCTCTAACAATGTCATACCGCGGTCAAGACGACATTTTTTTATTCTTTCGTGTAATTTCATATATAATTAGTCCTTTCAAAGCTGATTTTAAAGGGCCTCTGTATACAGTTTAACATCAACTTACGTAAAAAGCAAGAAAAATTTAAAAAAACTTACGTAAAAAGTATTGACATTCGACGAACCCCCTATTATACTGACTTACGTAAAACGTAAGGCGAACAAAAGTTTGCTATAAAACTTACACGAAAGGAAAGATGCAAAATGAAGTATTACGGAAAATTTTGTATAGTTTGCGGCAGGAGGATTCCGGAGCTTTCTTTAAGGAGAAGAACCTGCAGTGAGTTCTGCCGTTCCCGTTATAAGTGCGGATATGCTCCGTATAAAAATTGCACATCTTTGCCGTATGATGATTTGACGGCCATTCAGGAAGAAGCACAGAAAATGGGAATGAGCTACGGAAAATATATGGCAATGAAATATAAAAAGGAGAGTGAAGCCATATGCCGATGATGATGCAGTGCCCTTTTTATAAAAGGGACAACTACCTGAAGCTTTATTGCGAGGGAGGAACGCTAAAGTTCCCCGATGCAAGTGCGAGGAGTGAGTATGTACTCGGTTACTGTGCAAACAGTTATAACTGGAGAAAGTGTCCCATCGCTCATTGTCTTGAAAATTACTATTTCAGAAAGGAAGAGAAGTAATGGATTATAAAAACGAGATAGCACGCCGTGATAAAAAGATTGAGGACTTAAAAAAGGAAATAAAAGCAAGGGAAGAAGAAATCTCCGCAATGCACGAGCTACTTGACTGTGCGGCAGCAAACCTTGTGCTTACGGTAAAAGAAAAAACAGTAAAAATTTCAAAAAAAGAGGTAAGCGAAGCCTTGGGTAAGTTCCATTTGCAGGCAAAGGACGACGGAAACGGAAATTATATTCTGGAGATTGTGGAAGAATGAATATAATCTGGACACCTCAGCCGAGACAGAGGGAATTTATGAAACGCAGAGAACACGAGGCTCTCTACGGTGGTGCTGCAGGGGGAGGGAAAAGCGACTGTGCCATTGCCGAGGCACTCCGTCAGGTACATATTCCTCATTACAGAGGTCTTATTCTCCGTAAAACCTACCCCCAGCTTTCCGAAATGGTTGACAGAAGCAGGGAAATCTACCTACCTTCATTTCCCGACGCAAAATACAACGACCAGAAGCACTCGTGGACATTTCCAAGCGGTGCGAAAATATATTTCGGTGCAATGCAGCACACCAAGGACAGAACAAACTATCAGGGTAAAAGGTACGATTTTATTGACTTTGACGAGCTGACTCATTTCACATGGGACGAGTACAGCTATCTGTTTTCCAGAAACCGCCCCAACGGACCTGGAACGAGGTGCTACATCCGTGCTCAGGCAAATCCGGGCGGTATCGGTCATGGGTGGGTAAAGGAGAGGTTTATTTCTCCTGCACCGCCCATGACACCCATCCATGAGGATGTAAAAATAATATTTCCCGACGGCAAAAGCGAAATAAGACGGCGAAGCAGGGTTTTTGTTCCATCAAGTATTTTTGACAACAAAATCCTTATGGAAAACGACCCCGAATATATAACCCGCCTTGCATCACTTCCCGAAAATGAAAAACGTGCATTATTATACGGCGACTGGGACAGCTTCTCAGGGCAGGTATTTATGGAATGGAGAAACAACCCTGACGGATACTCAACCCGAAAGAACACCCACGTAATACCACCTTTCAAAATACCCCATTCGTGGAAGATATACCGTGGATTTGACTTTGGCTATTCACGTCCCTTTTCAGTGGGGTGGTATGGGGTTGACCACGACGGCAGGCTTTACCGCATACGCGAGCTTTACGGATGTACGGGTACTCCGAACGAGGGGGTGAGGTGGGAGCCTGCGGAAATTGCAAAAAAGATAAAAACTATTGAAAACGAGGACATTAATCTTAAAGGGAAATATATATATGGCATTGCCGACCCGTCAATTTTTGACGAGAGCAGGGGTGAAAGCGTTGCCGTAATGATGGAAAGACAGGGAGTGTTTTTTGAAAAGGCAGATAACACCCGTGTTGCAGGAAAAATGCAGCTTCACAACCGTCTTGCCTTTGACGAAAACGGTATACCCATGCTTTACATATTCAGCACCTGCAAGCATTTCATAAGAACAATTCCCTCCCTTGTATACAGCGAGGCGGATGTGGAAGATATTGACACAACGCAGGAGGACCATATATATGACGAGGTCAGGTACATTGCTATGGCAAACCCCATAAATCCCCCGAAAAGAGAGTCCCCCATAAAAATATACAACCCATTGGAGGTGGATAGTTACGGAGAATACAACTTCTACAGATAAAGAAATGAAAATTGCCGACAAGCTTCTTGGAGTGCTCGACAAGGCAATAAAAGACAAGAAGCAGTTTTACCGCTATATCGTAAAGGAAAAGAACGGCTCCGACAGCGGAGAAGAAGAGCGAGTTTTCGGGAAAATGGATATGCAGGCATTTAACAACGCCATAAAAGCACTCGACTCTCTCGCAGAAATCAAAAGAGGTATAGGCGGGGAGACAAAGAAACAGGAAGACAGTAGCGAAAAAGAAACGGGAGTAGTAATACTTCCCGAGGTGGAGGACGACAAATGAAATTAACTGAAATGTTTAAGGAAAAAGAAACCGTATCCGCAAGGCGGAAAATAGGTAAAGAAGAAATATCTGTTGCTGCGGAGGTTTTGCGTGATTACAAAAATTCCAAATCGGCTTTGGAAGCAAGAATTATTGAGGATGAACAGTGGTGGAAGCTTCGTCATTGGGAAACATTCGGCAAGGAACAGGAGAAAGGGAAAACAAAAAGCGTAAGTGCGTGGCTTTTTAACACCATTACAAGTAAGCACGCAGATGCAATGGATTCTTTTCCCGATGCAAGCGTGCTTCCGAGGGCGAGAGATGACGAGGAGGAGGCAAAGCTCCTTTCAGGCATTCTGCCTGCTCTTATGGAGCATAACAAGTTTGAGGAAATTTACTCAAATAACTGGTGGTACAAGCTGAAGCACGGGTGCTGTGCCTACGGAGTTTTCTGGAACAGCGAGGCAGAAAACGGTTTGGGTGACATACAGATTAAGAAGATTGACCTTCTTAATATTTTCTGGGAGCCTGGTGTAAACGATATTCAGAAAAGCAGAAACCTTTTTATTGTGGATTTAAAGGATGCAGATATTTTAGAAAGTGAATACCCCTCTCTCCGCGGAAAAAACCTCGGCAGTGCAATTGATGTGAAGCAGTACATATATGACGATACGGTAGATGTATCAAATAAGGTGCTGGTAGTCGATTGGTACTACAAGCTCCGCAATCCCGACGGAAAAACAGTTCTTCATTACTGTAAGTTTGTGGGTGACAATGTGCTTTTTGCCTCTGAAAACGAGGAGGAATATAAGGATTGCGGATGGTATGACCACGGTGAATATCCGATAGTCCTTGACAGCCTTTTCCCCGAGGAGGGAACTCCGGTTGGCTTTGGCTTTGTAGCCGTTACGAAAAATCCGCAGATGTATATAGACAAGCTCGGCGATGCCATTTTGGATAATGCTCTTATGGCGGCAAAGCCAAGATATTTTGCTAAAATTTCCGCAGGAGTGAACGAGCAGGAATTTTTAGACTGGTCAAGACCCATTGTGCACGTTGAGGGAGATATAAATGAGGAAAGACTCCGTCCAATCGGTGTAAGTCAGCTTCCCCCTGCCTGCACAAATATTCTGCAGATGAAGATAAACGAACTAAAGGAAACAAGCTCCAACAGTGACTTTAACCGCGGCAGTGCAGTAGGCGGAGTAACCGCGGCATCAGCCATTGCGGCACTTCAGGAGGCAGGTAATAAGATGAGCCGTGATATGCTCAAGGCAACTTACAGGGCATATACGACAATTAATTATCTGTGCATAGAGCTGATTCGTCAGTTCTATACGGAAACAAGGTGCTTCCGCATAACGACGGCAGACGGAGGTTACAGCTTCTCCGATTACAGTAACAAGAATCTGAAAACGGTGAAAAACGGAGACAACCTCTACCGCAAGCCGGTTTTTGATATTGCCGTAAAGACGCAGAAGAAGAGTCCTTATACAAGGCTTGCACAAAATGAGCTTGCCAAGGAGCTTTTCAGGCTGGGATTTTTCAACCCCGAAAATTCGGCACATGCATTGGCGGCACTTGAAATTATGGATTTCGAGGGCAAGCGTGCCGTGGAAGAAAAAATAAGAGAGCTTTCGCAAAATGAAAGGATGTAAAGGTATGAATAAAAACGAGAAAAAGGTTATCACCTCTGCCAAAAGCGCGCAGGCAGAAGATAATATAAATGCTGAAAAGAGTGCGGAAGTCAGCACCCCGCAAACGGGCGATAAGGAAAGCTTTGCCGCCGGAAGCACAAGGGACAAGGACAAAGAATTTGATGCACTTATTGAAAATGAGTACAAGGAACAGTTTTCAAAAAAGGTGCAGAAAATCATCAGCAAAAGACTCAGGGAGGTGAAAAACTTGAAGGAAGAAAATGTGAAGAACGCAGAAAACAAGGATGAGATTTTAAGACGACTTGCTCTGGAAAACAGACTCCTCAAAAAGCGTAACGAGGATGAATTTCAGCTTATGAAGCTTCGCAGTGAAGCGCAGAAGATGAGAGAGCAGGCGGCAGAAACAAAGGAGGTATACCCCGACTTTGATTTTGAAAAGGAGATAAAGAATCCTGAATTTATGAGACTTCTCAGGCTTGGTGTAGGCGTTAAAAACGCGTACGAGGTTGCAAATATTGATGCAATTCTTGAAAAGAATACACAGGCAGCGGAGAAAAAGGTGGTTGATTCAATCCGCCTTAAGGGCAACAGACCCGTTGAAAACGGCAGCGAGGGTGCATCGGGCATTTTACTCTCAGGCAATGCGTCCAAGCTTTCCAGAAAGGAAAGAGCGGAGCTTGCAAAGAGAGCTGCCAAGGGCGAAAGAATCAGCCTGTAAAAACTATTAAATAAAAATTGGAGGACTAATTAATGTATAAGTTTAATTTGCAGCACTTTGCTGCAGGCGATGTTGTGAACACAACAGCAGGCATTACAAATGCCAATACGGGAGAAAACACTCCCTATAGCGGAGAGGGCGGTCTTTCAGGTGAAATGAAGATCTACTACTCCGACTATCTTATTGATATGGCGGAGCCCAAGCTGGTACACGACCAGTTCGGTCAGAAGTGCCCCATTCCCCAAAATGGCGGTAAGACTATTGAGTTCCGTAAGTATGACCCGCTTCCCAAGATGACAACTCCCCTTATGGAAGGTGTCACTCCTGAAGGTCAGAAGCTTGATATGAAGACCGTATCAGCAGAGGTTAAGCAGTTCGGCGGTTTCATTGAGCTTTCAGATATTCTTATGCTTACAGCCATTGACAATAATCTTGTACAGGCTACAAAGCTTCTCGGCGGTCAGGCAGGCAGAACTCTTGACACTATTACAAGAGAGGTTCTTGCAGGCGGTACAAATGTACAGTTTGCAGAAGGTCAGGTAGAAAGCCGTGGCGAGCTTGTAGGCGGTAAGGAGGAGGGCAACCACTACCTTACAGTTGATGCAATCAGACGTGCGGTAAGATACTTAAAGAAGATGAATGCCGAAACAATTAACGGCAGTTATGTGGGTATTATTCACCCCGATGCTTCCTATGACCTTATGAGCGACCCCAAGTGGATAAATGTAAAGACTTACTCTGACCCCGAGGGTATCTATCAGGGCGAAATCGGTAAGATTGAAAATGTCCGCTTCGTGGAAACCTCCGAAGCTAAGATTTTCGAGGGCGAGGGCAAGGACGGTGTTGACGTATATGCAACCCTCATCATCGGTGATAATGCTTACGGTACAACAGAAATTTCAGGCGGCGGTCTTCAGCATATTGTAAAGCAGCTTGGCTCTGCAGGTACTGCTGACCCTCTCAATCAGCGTGCAACTGCAGGCTGGAAGGCTACAAAGGCGGCTGTAAGACTTGTTGAACCCTATATGATTCGTATTGAAACAGCATCAAGCTTCTGATGAAGTAATAATCCCTCAGTCGGCAAAACCGACTGAGGGGAAATTTGAAAGGAGTAAATATTATGGCAACAAACAAAGAAACAAAGATTAATTCAAATACATTGGTGGAGATTGAGCTTTTCCGTGATAACAGGGACTACAAGGACGACGTGTTTGTAGCGGTAAACGGCGAAAGCTGTGTTATTGCACGCGGTAAGAAGGTAATGGTAAAGAAGAAGTTTGCTGACGTAATTGCACAGTCTATGAGTCAGGATGTAAAGACAGCAAAGCTTATGGATAATAAGTCCGACGAATTTTTCACTGAAGCTGCCGCAAGAAATATATAAAAGGAGGTCTTTTATATGGCGGGATTCAATTTAGGAAGAATCATAGGTGAAAAGGGTGAAAAAGGCGAAACCGGTCCCAAGGGCGATACAGGTGCAAAGGGTGACAAGGGCGACAAGGGTGATAGCGGAAAGGACGGACTTACTCCTGTTTTTTCAGTAGGAGAAGTCACTACCCTTACAAACGGAGAATCAGCACTGGTGGAAATTGACTCTTCAAATCCAGAAAATCCCGTGCTATCATTTAAAATCCCTGCAGGAAAAGATGGCAGGGATGCTATGGGTGATATGCTCAAAACTGTTTATGACACCAAGGGGATTGGTACGGACATTTTTGAATATGCTAAAAAGCTCTTTGACGGTTGTCTTAAAACGGAGGGCGGAAATCTGTCGGGCGGCCTTACCGTGGCAGAGTCCCCTCTTTCCGAAAGGGCTGTCCGTAATATCTCAATAGCCTCATCTTTGCCAGAAGCAGGGGCAGAGGGGGATGTCTTTATCAAATTAAATGATAAAAATTCAAAAACCCTCGGTGACTGCAATGCGGGGGACACGGTTATTATAAAGGAAAACGGAAAGGGCATTGTGTATTTTGTTGCAGGAAAAAATTATCACGGAGAAAATACCGTATCACTTTTACGAAAGGATTTGTGTCCCTTTAAGTGTTCCTATGACTACGAAAGACGTGAGCAATACCCTATGAGTGATATTGATATATTTTTGGAATCGATGTTTATTTCTATCTATTCCCCTGAAGTGAGAAATTCACTTGTTTCTGTAAACAATATTGACAATGCTTACAGACATTGCTTCATATTGAGTAAAAACGATTACACCTATATGAATTATTTTTCGGATGTGAAAAAACGGGCGGCATGTATAGAGGGAACAGGATATTATGAATCACACCTGACTGCAAGTACAGGTACAAAAGGAAACATTGTCGGCGTAGGTACTGCAGGTGATTTTGTTTCAATAAGTATTTCCAGTATGGCATATTTCAGACCGACAATCGTATTGCCTTCAGATTTTCCTGTAATTAATACTCAAAAGGACTCTCTGCCTGCCGTAATGCCGGTTACACCCAATCCCGGGATATATGTTTATGCAGGCGGTGAATGGAGGGAGTGTGCTCTGTTATGACGGTGAATTCTGTAATTGAACAGACTATGAAGCTTCATCCCGACACCATTACCGATGCTGTGAAATGCCGCTGGCTCAGTGAACTTGACGGAAAAATAGTGCGTGAAACAATGCAACGTGATGATTTTGTCCCGTATAAATTCCCCGAAGACGGAGAAAAAGAGCTTGTAGTAAAAGAGCCCTACGACAATCTCTATGGGCTTTACATTATCGCTATGAGCGACTTTTTCAGTGGAGAAATGGCAAATTATGCGGCATCGGCAGTTTTGTTTGAAGAGGCATATTCAGAGTTTCGTAAAAATTACATTCGTAACAATATTCCTCCAAGCCATAATTATGTCATATAAGGAGTGATTGGATGCATCTTCCCATAATAAAAAAGGAAAACAGATACAGAAGAAGCATTGTAAATTTTGGAGGACTTAATCTCTCGCAAAGCTTCGCAGATGGAGAACTCAGGGATTGTGTCGGAATTTCACACAGCGAATTTCCCTTTATAACCCAGAGAAAAAAGAGAGAAACTGAATTCAAATGTGCAGCCCCGACCTGTGCAATTTTTGGAGAAAACGAATTTGTTGCAGCAGATGACGGTCTGTATTTTAACCGTAAAAAGGTTGGTGACCTTTCCCCTGGGAAAAAGCATATTGCAGCATTGGGAAGCTTTATAACAGTTTTTCCAGACAAAATGTACTACAATATGGAAAATGGAGAGTTTAAATCTCTCAGTGGTGAGTGTCAAACTCAGGGAGCAACGGTCAAATTTACAACGGACACAATCAGCGTGACTGCTGATTATTTTGTAGAGGAAAGAAGCAGAGAAAGCATTAAATTTCCGTCCGACATACTTCTTGTCACCTATGAAAAAGCCTCGGTTTCAGACGGAAAAGTGGGATTAACCGGCTTTTCCTTAAAAAAACCCAACGAACTTGGTGCAGATGCTATTCTGTTTGAAAAATGCAAGGTAAATCAGTATCGCATTGTGGAGAGCGTAAATTTTCTGGAAAAAGAAAACTGCTACGAGATTATAAATGAGCTTGTAACTGTAAGAAATGTCACCGAAAAATTATTTGCTGATTTCAAGAAAGGTGACACGGTTGAAATAGAGGGATGTACCTCTTTCCCCAATAATAACAAGACGGCAACTGTTATATCAAGAACAGATAAAAAGCTTGTTTTTGCCGAGGGAACTTTTATTGAGGGGACAGAAAATGAAAGCATTACCATCAGGCGGAAAATTCCCGATTTTACATCTGTATGTGTTTACGAGAACAGATTGTGGGGCTTTGTGGGAAATACCATTTACGCTTCCGCATTGGGAGATGTAACGGCATTTTTCACTTATCAGGGTATATCAACAGACAGTTATAGTGTGCAGTCAAACTCAGCAGGAGATTTTACAGCCTGCGTCACTTACGGAAACAGTTGCTTTTTCTTTAAAGAAACTTCCTGCTACAAGCTTTACGGAAGCCGTCCTGCCAATTTCAAGCTTACCGAATGTTACGCTATGGGACTTCTCAAGGAGGATTCCAAAAGTATTGCGACAGTTGGCGGCAGGCTTCTTTACAAGGGCAATGGCGGTATTTACAGCTTTTACGGAAGTATGCCTGTGCGTATTTCCGATAAGCTCGGAGTGGTAAAAATACAAAATGCCGTAGCAGGAACAGATGGAAAGCTTTATTATCTGAGCGCAGACACAGAAAACGGACGAGAGGAGTTTATATTTGATACGGAGAAAAACCTCTGGTGTAAGTCGGGCGTAACTGATGTGGCAGGTTATGCTTCCTACGGAGATACAGTGTATTGCCTGAAAGCAGACGGAATAGAGAAAATCTCAACTGAAACTGACAGCAATGCACAGTGGAGCATAATACTTTGCCCCTTTGACGAGAAATACTACAACACAAAAAATTATTCAAGGCTCCGCATAAAAGCACAGCTTTTCGAGGGAGCTTATATGGGTGTGGAAGTAAGGTATGACGGGAACAACTGGGAGAACATAGGAGTTTTTTACGGTGACAGTACAAGACATCTTAATATCCCCTGCACGGTAAAAAGCTGTCACGAATTTCATATCAGGATTTACGGCAAGGGGAAAAGCATCCTTGAATCCGTTGTGAGAGAATTCAGTATAAACTGAGGTGATACAATGTTTATGAATCTTGGCGACCTTTCGGGCAAAAGCCCACAGGAAGCAATAAGCATTATAGAAAATTACATAAGAACAAATCAGGAAATGTTTGAATATATACTGACACACCTTGACAGCTCCAACATTATTGAAATTGATTTAAGTAAAACAAATGTTTTACAAGGAGGACTAAATGAGCTACAATAAGGAAATTGACTATCAGTCAAAAATTAACGATGCAGTAGCAAACGGTGACTACAAAAGTGCCGCAAAATACGAGCAGAGCAGAAACGAGAAAATAGACAGCGAGGGGCTTAATTACGAAAAGACAAACCGCTACTCAGGTTGGCTTGATGATACAGACTATTCCAATGTGCTTAAGAAGCAAATGTCATCAGGTGCATCTAAAAGCTCCGTTTCGGACACTCTCAAAAAGCGTATTTCAAAGGCAAGCGGTACAGACGGGCTTACACAGTACGCCTATGACGACGTCTATGATGAGGCAATCCGTTACATAATGGGAAATGGAGTTTTTACAGAAAGACCAACCTACAAAAATTCCTACGAAAGAGATATTTCAAGGCTTCTTGAAAAGCTTTTAAACACAAAATCCTTTTCATATAATCCCTATGACGACGACCTTTACGAATTTTACAGACAGCAGTATATTCGTGAGGGGGACCGTGCAATGGAGGACCTTTTGGGTGAGCTTTCAGTTTCCACCGGAGGTGTCGCTTCAAGCTATGCTGTAAGTGCGGCGGCTCAGGCAAGGGAAAACTATAATCGCAAGCTTACCGATAAGATTCCCCAGCTTTATGAGGATGCGTATGAACGTTATATTGACGGAATTGAAAAGGACGAAAGTACCTTTAAGCTTCTTCAGGATTTGTCTGACGGTGAGTACAAGAGGTATCTTGACAGCATAGAGCTTTACAATAAGGAAAGAGAGCTTGACTATAAGAGAGAAGCAGACGCAAGAGAAGAAGAATATAATCAAAGCCGTGACAGCGTGGATAAAGCACTGGCAAAGTGGAAGGTACTTGGTTATCTTGACGAGGAAAGTGCAAGAATCCTCGGACTTCCGGCAGGGCTTCACACAACAGACTACGACTATAAAAAGGCACAGCAGTACAAAATTTACAGTAAATAAAACATAAACCCCCCCATGCTGTACCCAAAAGCACAAAAAACACTTGCACAAATGCGGATAATTGGGTATAATTAAACTCACACTGTTTATTTTGTAAGGAATGAATACATATGTACAGAATTATTGAAAAGACGGTGCTTAATCCCACCGTTACAAAAATGGTTATAGAAGCCCCACTTATTGCAAAAAAGGCGGAGCCGGGACAGTTTATAATTTTCAGGGTGTCGGAGAACGGCGAGAGAGTTCCTCTTACCATTGCCGACTATGACCGGGAAAAGGGACCAGTAACTATAATATTTCAGGTAGCAGGTGCGTCCACAATGGAGCTTAACGCCCTTAATGAGGGTGACTGCATATGTGATTTTGCAGGCCCTTTGGGAACTCCCAGCAAGATTAAAAACCTCAAAAAGGTTTGTGTTGTAGGCGGTGGAGTTGGATGTGCCATAGCATACCCCGTTGCAAAAAAACTTCACGAAAACGGATGTGAGGTACACGTAGTGGCAGGCTTCAGAAATAAGGATTTGGTGATTCTGGAAAAGGAATTTTCTGCAGTGAGCGACATAATGAAAATTATGACCGACGACGGAAGCTACGGAGAAAAAGGACTTGTCACAAATGCATTGGAGGAGCTTGTAAATGCAGGTAATGACTATGACGAGGTTATTGCAATAGGTCCTCTCATTATGATGAAGTTCGTGTGCCTTACCACAAAGAAGTACGGTATAAAAACCACCGTTTCAATGAATCCGATTATGGTTGACGGAACAGGAATGTGTGGCGGATGCCGTCTTACCGTAGGCGGAGAAACTAAGTTTGCCTGCGTTGACGGTCCTGATTTTGACGGACATCAGGTAGATTTCGACGAGGCTATGAAACGCAATGGAATATACAAGGAATTTGAAGCACATAAGAGAGAAGAAACCTGTAACCTCTTCAAAAAGGAGGTAATGTGATATGACTAATATGAATCCTAAAAAATGCCCCATGCCTTCTCTTGACCCCAAAGTAAGAAGCAAGAACTTTGAGGAGGTTGCCACTGGATATACCTATGAGATGGCAATAGAGGAAGCAAAAAGATGCTTTGCCTGCAAACACAAGCCGTGCAGAAGCAAATGCCCAGTAGGAATTGATATTCCTGCATTCATAGCAAAATTGGCAGCAGAGGATATAAAAGGTGCATATGAGATTATCTCCCAAAGCAGTACTCTTCCCGCCGTGTGCGGAAGAGTGTGTCCGCAGGAAAACCAGTGCGAAAGTGCTTGTATACGCGGTATTAAAGGTGAGAGTGTAGCAATCGGCAGGCTTGAACGCTTTGTTGCCGATTACTGCAGAGAGCATTATAAGGAAGAAGCCAAGAAGCCTCAGCCAAACGGCAAAAAAGTGGCAATCATTGGTTCCGGCCCATCAGGACTTACTGCGGCAGGCGACCTCAGTAAACTCGGTTACGAGGTAACGGTTTTTGAAGCTCTTCATACCCCGGGCGGTGTTCTGGTTTACGGAATTCCCGAATTCAGACTTCCCAAAACGATTGTCAGTGAAGAAATTGACAAGCTTCAGGCAATGGGTGTGAAAATTGAAACCAATGTAATAATTGGTAAAACAATTACCGTTGATGAGCTTTTTGACGATGGTTTCTCGGCAGTTTATATAGCCAGCGGAGCAGGACTCCCAAGCTTTATGAATATAAAGGGAGAGAGTCTTAACGGTGTTTACAGTGCAAACGAATACCTTACCAGAATAAATCTTATGAAGGCATATCTTCCCGATTCCAAGACTCCTGTTAAAAAGAGTAAGCGAGTTGCGGTAGTAGGCGGCGGAAACGTGGCAATGGATGCAGCACGCAGTGCAGTAAGACTCGGTGCCGAGGCGGTGTACATTATTTATAGGAGAGGTATGGAAGAGCTTCCTGCCAGAAACGAGGAAATCGAGCACGCGCACGAAGAGGGAGTTATTTTCAGAACATTGACTGCTCCCGTGGAAATACTCGGTGACGATGATGGTAATGTCCGCGGAATAAGATGCGTACGTATGGAGCTTGGTGAACCAGATGAAAGCGGAAGAAGAAGACCTGTTCCGATAGAGGGCAGCGAATATGACAGAGAAGTGGACACCGTAATTATGGCGATAGGAACAAGCCCCAACCCCCTTATCCGCAGTACAACCCCTGGTTTGGAAGTTAACAGACGCGGATGTATAGTAACTGACGGAGAAGACGGAAAAACCTCCCGTGAGGGTGTGTATGCCGGCGGTGACGCAGTAACAGGTGCAGCAACGGTTATTCTTGCAATGGGTGCGGGAAAGAGTGCTGCAAAGGCAATTGATAATTATTTGAAAAATTTATAAAAAACTTAAAAAGTGTAACGACTTTCGACAACCCCCGTGATATATATATCGCGGGGGTTTGTGTTTTGGGGGTCATTACACTTTTTATTTGTAAAGGAGACAATATGAACGAAATAATAATTAAAGTCAGCGGACAGTTTATTTCAAAAAACAGTAAAAATGCAGGTGCAGCAGGAGAAGCAAATTCCTGCAGTATAAAATTCTGTTTTGACGACAGTTGGGCAGGATTTTCCAAAAGGGTTCTCTGGCGTGACAGCAAGGGAGAAAATCTTACAAGCGTAATCCTTGTTCCCGACATAGAAAATCAAAGTGAGTATAACAGTATCATTCCTGCCTGCATTACAAAGGCTTCGGGCTGGTGTACATTCACGGTAGAGGGATATTTTGAATCAAATCCTGACATTGTAAATAAGTCAGTCAGCGACAGCCTTTTTATCGGATATTCGGATCTAAGTGATGAGATTGTTCCCATAAGTCCGAGTGAGGCTATGCAGCTTCAGAGTGAATTTGAAACTTTAATGCCACGAGTAAAAAGTCTGATGGAGGAAACGCAAAGCGGTATAGAGTCCTTTTGTGAGAATCATAACGTTTGGGAGAATTACAACATTGACGCTGTGTATAAAGCAGGAAACAAGGTCTTTTATAAAGGTTGTTCGTATGTTTGCATCAAAGAAAATCAGGGAGCATCACCCGAAAACAGTGATTGCTGGCAGATAATTGCAGACCGCGGACAGCGTGGGCAGAAAGGTAATCAGGGACCACAGGGTATTACTGGAGAAAGAGGAGAAAAAGGGGATAAGGGTGAAAAAGGCGATAAAGGAGATAAAGGCGATAGAGGTGACAAGGGAGATAGAGGCATAAACGGAAGTATCGTTCCGTCTAACGGCTTTTACACCTTCAGCGTGGATGAAAACGGGGATTTGTGGCTTCATTATCCCGATTCTGCAAATAAGCCGGAAGTAACGCTCGATGGAAACGGAGAACTCATTTTGACTGTTGATGGGGAAACCGCTTACTCATTTAATCTTGGCATGGTAAAGGGTGAGAAAGGTGATTTGCCCAAAAAAGGAGTAGATTACTGGACGGAAAACGATAAAGCTGAAATAAAAGCTTATGTAGAAGATGCTATTTTAGGAGGTGCGTGGTAATGAGCGTTAACGAAAAAATGACAGCTATTGCCGATAATATCCGTGATAAGACAGGTGGCACAGAAATTCTTACCCTTGACGAGATGGCAAACGGTATAAATGAAGTATACGAAGCAGGGAAGCGGAAAGAATGGTCGGATTTTTGGGATGCATATCAGAATTACGGCCAAAGAGACAATTATCGTTATGGTTTTTATTTTTTTTATAGCAGTACAGACCCCGAACATTTTTGGACTGACGAAAATTTCAAACCTAAGTACGATATAAAACCTAACAACATTGCAGAGCATATGTTTGACGCTTGTGGTTTTACAGACCTTAAGGGAATTTTAGAAAAACAAGGAGTTGTATTAGATACATCAAGTGCAACAAATCTTCAATATGCATTTGCAAACTGTACTTACTTAACAAGAGTTCCTGTTATAGATGTGTCAAAGAGTAAAAATGCGAATGTAATACAATATCTTTTTCAGTTTTGCAATAGTCTGGAATACGTTGAAAAACTAATAATCCCAAGCACAGTCGATACCTCATTTTTTTCTGTGTTTAACGGTTGCTACAAGCTTAAAGAAGTTCGTATTGAGGGAGTAATAGCAACGAGCATTTCTTTTACCGGTACGAAGTATCTGTCTGTTGAAAGTATGAAAAGCGTAATATCTTGTTTAAAGAATTATGCAGGAACGACAAAAGAGCATACATATACAGTAACTTTCAAGGCAGTAGTATTTGAAGCATTAGAAGCATTAGGAGAAACACCTCCAAGCGGAAACACATGGGCAGAACATATTGATAACCTTAAATGGAATCTTACTTTATCATAAGGGGGGGGTAAATAAATGTACAGAAAAGTTAAGGCAAAGCTTGAAAACACTATATTTGAAGCAAGAGAAGAAAACGGAAGAATCTTATCCTATCGCATAAGTCCTGCTGAGGGATACAAGCTTCACGAAATAACACTTGATGAATGCGTTAATGAAATAGGAGAAATAAAACCTGGATTTACAAAATCCTATATAACTGCAGGAGCAGGATACGATTTTGAAAAAAATGAAAGACAGATTTATGCAGAGGAGGTGAAAGAATGAACACCACAATAAAAAATACCATCCTTGCTGTCTGTGCAGGGATGGGAAGTGTGTTGGCAGAAGCTTTTGGAGGTTGGGATTCTTTTTTAAAGGCATTGGTTCTTTTTATGGTTGCAGATTACATAACGGGGATGACCGTTGCCCTTGTTTTTCACAAATCGGGAAAAACAAAAAACGGAGGTGCCTCAAGTGCGGTAGGGTTTAAAGGTATTGTTAAAAAGCTATGCATCTTTTTCCTTGTGGCTTTGGCTGTAAGGGTTGATTTAATTACGGGCACAAGTTACGTGCGTAATGCTACAATATTCTTTTTCTTAGGTAATGAGGGACTCAGTGTTATTGAAAATATCGGGCGTATGGGGGTTAAGTATCCGGCATTTTTAAAGAAAGCTCTGGAAACCTTAAAAGAGAAAAATGAAGAAACATAATTTCTGAAATTAAACATATTATGTACAAGGAAGGATTGATAAAATGAGTGAGTTTAAAAAATACAATATAGAAGAATTTGATAAATACATAACCTCGCTTAATGTTTCACGTGGGATAAAGCTTGTTCAGCTTCATCATACATATGTCCCCAGTTATAAGCAGTTTACAGGGAACAATCATATTCAGTTGCAGACGGGAATGAGAAATTACCACATAAATACCAACGGCTGGTCAGACATAGCACAGCATTTTACGATTTTCCCTGACGGTGCAATAGTGACGGGAAGAAGTGTGGAAATGATTCCTGCAGGCATAAAGGGGGCAAATGCAGGTGCCATATGTATAGAGTGTGTGGGGAATTTTGATGCGGGCGGAGATGTGATGAGAAAAGAACAGAAAGATGCAATCGTAAGCGTTGTAAAAATCCTTATGCATAAATTTTCTCTTCAGCCTGAAAACGCAATTGTGTATCACGGATGGTGGACCGCATCGGGCAAGAAACTGGGTGATTATACAAAAGGTAAATCCGCCAAAACCTGCCCCGGTACAAATTTCTTCGGGGGAAATACAAGAAAGGCATTTGAGGAGAATTTGCTTCCGCTTGTTGCCGGTTATGAAAAGAAAACAAAGAAAATGCTGGAAACTGCAAATGATATTACATGGGAATTAAACCATACTTACTTTCCCATTGATGATGTTGATAGATTCAAGAAAATTCTTGACGAAGCAAAAAAAGAAAACAATCCTTTGTATTGGGGCTATTATAAGCTTGTGAACAGAATAAAGTAAATATTTATAAACAACAAAAAACAGCACCTACTTAAATGTAGATGCTGTTTTTTATCGCCTTTAGGATGGTGCAATAGATAGAATCCAAGGTAAAATTACGAACACAAAAAAATAAGAACCACCAAAAGGTGATTCTTATTTTTATGGTGCGCCATCAGGGACTCGAACCCTGGACACCCTGATTAAGAGTCAGATGCTCTACCAACTGAGCTAATGGCACAAATATGGAGCTGCCCAGCAGATTCGAACTGCCGACCTCTTCCTTACCAAGGAAGTGCTCTGCCAACTGAGCTAGGGCAGCAAAATTGGCGACCCGGAAGGGGCTCGAACCCTCGACCTCCAGCGTGACAGGCTGGCGTTCTAACCAACTGAACTACCGGGCCGGATATGTCGTCACGTCAGATGCCGATGCGTCTATGCACTTGTTATCCGCTGACTTGACATATTATACTTGTTTTATATCGGTTTGTCAAGAGGTTTTTTTAAAAACTTTTAAAAAAGTTTTAACCTCGAGTGTAAACCGTGTTTCTGCTTGAATTTTATTTACAGACGTTGTATAATAATACATAAGTATTATAAGGGGGCAAATTATGAAAAACAACTATGCCTACTTTCAAAATAAAGATTGCGAATATTACCCCTGCCACAAGGCGGAGGGGGAGGATTTTAACTGCCTTTTCTGCTTCTGCCCGCTTTATGCTATGGGCAGAGAGTGCGGAGGTAACTTCACTTATACTGAAGACGGGATAAAGGATTGCAGTGCTTGTACAATTCCACACAGTAAAGACGGATATGATTATATCGTAAAGAAATGTCCTGAAATCATTAAAAAAATCAAGGAAGAAGCTGATAACGGTGAATTATAATTACCATACACACACAGCCTTTTGCGGTCATGCAACAGGGGAAATATCAGAATATATACAAAAAGCCGTAGAAAGCGGAATTATCCATATGGGATTTTCCGACCATGCCCCTTACTTTTTTGCTGATGACAAAGCCACAGGAAAAAGAATGACAAGCACCGAGGCGAGGGAGTACGTTGCTTCAATCCGCAGACTACGAGAGCTTTATAAGAATAAGATAGATATAAAAATTGGCTTTGAAATGGAGTACTATCCTGATAAGTTCCAGGATATGCTGAACTTTGTAAAGAGCCTCGGTGCTGAATATCTCATCCTTGGTCAGCACTATATGAGGGGAATTTTTACAGGCGGTTATCATGTAATAAACGGTAAAGCTACCGACGAAGACCTCATAAACTATGTAAGGGATGTTATCACGGCAATGGAAAGCGGTGTTTTCACTTATGTAGCACATCCCGATATGATAAACTATCTTGGTGACGAATCACTTTACGAAAAGGAAATGCGTAAGCTTTGCATAGCATCAAAAAGGACAAATACACCCCTTGAAATTAATTGTCAGGGGATTCGGGAGGAAAGAATTTATCCTGCCGAGAGATTCTGGAAAATTGCAGGGGAGGTGGGCTGTCCCGTTACAATAGGACTCGATGCCCATAGTGCCGATACGGCAGGTGACAAAGAATCGGAGGAAAAAGCACAGAAGCTTATCAATAAATACAATCTTAATTACATTGGAAAACCCAACCTGATACCAATTCAGGAATAAAATGTAAAATTATGTTTTAATGTTGAAATATTTGTAAATTTCTGTTATAATAAGCAAAGCATTTCAATTTTCGGAGGGATAAAAATGAGAAAATGGGGAGACAGATATGATGCCTACCGTATACGCAATATAGACGGTGTTCATCATTATATGGCATACCTTATGCCGAAGAGAACCGATGCGGAGGTTTATATTAACGAGAAAATAGATGTTACAGAGCTTCTTTCTTATATAAAAGAGAAAAATTTGTCAGGGGAAAGAAAGGTAACAATTTTCCACTGTGTAATTGCTGCCGTAGCACGAACAGTCAAGATGCGTCCCCTTTTAAACCGTTACATTTCGGGAAAGCGTTATTATATGCGTCACGACATTTCCCTTGGCTTTACAATAAAGAAAAAGTTTGAGGACCACGCAGAGGAATCTCTTATGATATATAAGCCCAAGGATGATGAAAACCTCTGTGCGATAACCGACAGACTCACACCCCACGTGAAAGAGGCAAAGAAAGAAAACAGCGGAAGAAGTGTTGACAATATCTTAAATATTGTCAAGAAATTCCCCAAGTGGTTTATGAATCTTTTTATGTGGTTTATGAATTTTGCTGATTCTCACGGCTTTATGCCCAAGGCGTTCAGCAGTGTGGATATAAATTACTGCACGGTGCTTCTTTCAAATCTCGGTAGCATCAAGTGTGATGCAGTATATCACCATCTTAATAATTTCGGAACAAACGGTGTTGTTATAACTATCGGTGAGGTACATAAGGAGAACGTCATTGACGAAAACGGAGTTTCTCAGGTGCGTGACGTTATGAGCATAGGTGTTACTTTAGATGAGCGAATTGCGGACGGATTTTATTTTGCACGCAGTCTTAAACTCATAAAGCATCTGTTTAAAAATCCGCACCTGCTTGACAAAACATTAGGGGAGGAAATTGACTTTGAATTCTGAAGCGAAATGGTTTAAATTCTACGGGGCTACACCCCATACCTTGGACTACCCCGATATATCTCTTTATAAAATGGTTGAAAATGCAGGAGAGAAATATCCTGAATATACAGCCTACGACTTTATGGGCAAAAGCTCGACCTACCGCGAATTCCTTAAAGATGTAGATACCTGTGCAAAGGCACTGAGGCAGGAGGGAATAAAAAAGGGTGATGCAGTAACTGTATGTCTGCCCAATGTTCCTCAGGCAGTAATTATGTTCTATGCAATTAATAAAATCGGTGCTGTTGCAAGTATGGTGCATCCGCTTTCTGCAGAAAACGAGATTATGTTTTATATAAACGAGAGTAAAAGCCGTATAGCAATAACTCTCAGCCGTTTTTACAATAAGTTTGAAGCTTTAAAGGGAAGAACTCAGCTTGAAAAAGTAATAGTTGCAAAAATTGGTGAAGCACTTCCCACAGTAAAGAGCTTTTTGTATAAATTTGTAGGTCATGAGCCGAATGTAGAGGAATCCCCTTGGACAATTTCGTGGCAGAAATTTATGGAAAATGCCAGAAACTGTACGCAGGATATTATCGATGAGGGTAAGGGAGGAGATTCAGCGGCAATTCTTTTCAGTGGAGGAACAACGGGAACTTCAAAGGGAATACTTCTTACAAACCTTAATTTCAATGCTCTTGCAATGCAGACTGTGGCTATGGCACAGTGCCTTGAGCCGGGAGATGTGATGCTTTCAATAATGCCTGTTTTCCATGGTTTTGGTCTTGGTGTAGGTATACATACAATGCTTTCAGCAGGTGCAAAATGTGTGCTTATTCCCCAAATTAATCCCAAGGAATTTCCATCCCTATTCAAAAAACAGAAGCCTAACTATATGGCAGGCGTTCCCACCTTGTTTGAGGCAATCCTCAGAAACAAGGAAATGGACGGGGTTGACCTCTCCTGTATGAAAGGACTTTTCAGCGGTGGAGATTCACTTTCCATTGAGCTTAAGAAAAAAATGGATAATTTCCTCAAAGAACACGGCGCAACAATTCAGGTGCAGGAGGGCTACGGAACAACCGAATGTGTAACAGCAAGCTGTCTTACTCCTAACGGACATTACAGAGAGGGAAGTATCGGTATTCCGTTCCCCGACACATTTTACAAGATTGTGACTCCTGAAACCAATGAGGAAGTAGCACCCAATCAAATGGGTGAAATCTGTATAACAGGCCCCACATTGATGAAAGAATACATAAATAATCCCAAGGAAACCTACCAGACTCTCCGTGTGCACGAGGATGGAAAGACATATCTTCATACAGGTGACCTTGGTTATATGGACGAGGACGGATTTGTTTACTTCGTTCAGCGACTTAAGAGGATGATTGTAACAAGCGGTTACAATGTATATCCCTCTCAGGTTGAGAATGTTATTGATGCCCACGAGGCAGTGCTTTTCAGCACGGTTATCGGTGTCAAGGACGACTATAAAATGCAGAGGGTAAAGGCATTTATCGTATTAAAGCCGGGATTTTCTCCCTCTGATGAAATAAGGGAGTCAATCAAGGCACATTGCAGGAAGAGTATTGCAAAATATGCACTTCCCTCAGAATATGAATTCCGTGATAATCTTCCAAAAACATTGGTAGGTAAGGTTGCCTATCGTGAGCTTGAAAAGGAAGAGGAAGAAAAAACAACTGTATAACATTAAAAGGAGTCTGTCAAGGCTCCTTTTTTGGTTGACAAATGCCAACAAATGGGGTAAAATATAGGATAATGGAAAAATATTATTTTTTAGGGAGGCACCATTGATGAGAAATCAGGATAAAACAATGGATAAGATTGTTGCACTTTGCAAAGGACGCGGATACGTCTATGCAGGAAGTGAAATTTACGGCGGTCTTTCCAATACATGGGACTACGGTCCTCTTGGTGTAGAATATAAGAACAACGTTAAAAAAGCTTGGTGGAAAAAATTCGTTACAGAAAGCCCCTACAATGTAGGTCTTGACTGTGCGATTCTTATGAATCCTCAGGTTTGGGTTGCCAGCGGCCATGTTGGCGGATTCTCCGACCCTCTTATGGATTGTAAGGAGTGTAAGGCAAGACACCGTGCAGATAAGCTTATTGAGGATTTCTGCCATGAAAAAGGCGAGGATATCGTAGTTGACGGATGGAGCAATGAAGAAATGCTCAAATACATTGACGAAAACGGTATCAACTGTCCCGATTGCGGTAAGCATAACTTTACTGATATCCGTAAGTTCAACCTTATGTTTAAAACATTCCAGGGCGTTACAGAGGATGCAAAGGCTGAAATATACCTCCGCCCCGAAACAGCTCAGGGTATTTTCGTAAACTTCAAGAATGTTGCACGTACCAGCCGTAAGAAAGTTCCTTTCGGTATTGCACAGGTTGGTAAGTCCTTCAGAAATGAAATTACACCCGGTAACTTCATCTTCAGAACAAGAGAGTTCGAGCAGATGGAGCTTGAATTCTTCTGCAAGCCCGGTACAGACCTTGAATGGTTCAAATACTGGAAAGATTACTGCAGAGATTTCCTCCTTACCCTTGGTATGAAAGAGGAAAACATCCGTCTTCGTGACCATAGCCCCGAAGAACTCAGCCACTATTCCAATGCTACAACAGATATCGAGTTTATGTTCCCCTTCGGTTGGGGTGAGCTTTGGGGTATCGCTGACAGAACAGATTTCGATCTTACTCAGCACCAGAATCACAGTGGGGAGAGTATGGAATATATCGACCAGATCACAAACGAGCGTTATGTTCCCTACGTTGTAGAACCCTCTCTTGGTGCAGACCGTGTAGCTCTCGCATTCCTTTGCGAAGCTTACGACGAGGAAGAAGTAGGCGAGGGAGATGTTCGTACAGTTCTCCGTCTTCATCCTGCCCTTGCACCTGTTAAGGCTGCAATTCTTCCCCTTTCCAAGAAGCTTGGCGAAAAGGCTGACGAAGTATATCAGAAGCTTATTAAGAAGTACAACTGCGAATATGATGATGCAGGCTCAATCGGTAAGCGTTATCGCCGTCAGGACGAAATCGGTACTCCGGTATGTATCACAATTGACTTTGATACACTTGAGGATGAGTCCGTTACAGTTCGTGACCGTGACACTATGGAGCAGAAGAGAATCAAGATTGAAGAGCTTGATGCTTATATGGCAAATCTTCTTGAGTGGTAACAGAATATGAATAATCCGCGTGAAATTGTATACGACAGATTTATAAAACCCTTTGCAGGGAAATCCCTCGGCAATGTGGGTGTAGAACTGGAATTTCCGCTGATAAATGGTGATGGAGGCGACGTAGACACTAAGTTTGTCGCCTCCATTATGGATTTTATCGAGAAAAAAGGATTTTCCTGCGTTCTTTATGGGGTAAACGGTGAAAAGCTCTTTATGGAAAACGAAAAGGGTGACTCTCTCAGCTTTGATAACTCCTACAACAATTTTGAGTTTTCAATGATGTATGGTGATAATCTTTTAGATATAAAATCCCGTTTTGACTCCTATTATGAAATGGTGCAAAACTACCTTGCACAGAAAAACCATTCCCTTGCAGACCGTGGTACTAACCCGAACTTTTCGAATTTAAGTGTGAATCATACGCCTTTTGCAACCTACAATATGGTGCAGGAGTATCTCCACAAATTCCCCGGTACACACGGATACAACGATTTTCCTGCCTTTATGTCATCGGTACAGACACACCTTGATATTGGGTTGGAGGAAGTTCCCCGTGCATATACTCTTTTTTGCAAACTGGATTTTGTGCGTGGACTTCTTTTCGGAAATTCTCCTGATTTCGAGGGGAAAGGTTGGAGGATTTTCCGTGACTATCTGTGGGAGAAAAGCGGTTTCGGAAATTCCCCTGAAATTACAGGAAGCATTGACAGAAGCTTTGAAACTGCCGATGATATTATAGATTTCTATCTTGAAAAAGGTATGTTCAACCGCATCAGAGATGGGAAATACGAGGTCTTTAAACCTATCCCCATTAAGGAATACTTCCTGCAGGAAGATGCAAAAAAAGAGGATATCGAGTGCTACCTTTCATTCCGTAATGTGGAGCTTACCTGCCGTGGAACTCTTGAGGTAAGAAGCGACTGCACACAGAAAAGAGGCAGATTCTTTATGCCACCTGCCTTTAATTTAGGTATACTTAACAATATAGAAAAGGCAGAGAGTACACTTGAAGATTTCTTCAAAAACTGCAATATTAAAAAGCCAAACTCCGAGCTTAGAAAACTTGTTAACGAATGCAGAGAAGAGGAAATTGCACCAAAGTTTATTCTTGATGAACTTTGCGGACAAATGCTTGAAATAGCCCGTGAGGGACTCCTCTCCCGTGGTAAAGGTGAAGAAGAGCTGTTAAAATAAAAAATACGGTGTGAATTTTCACACCGTATTTTTTACTTATATATCCTTTGAAAGATAGCTGATAGCTGTTTTTACTGATTCCTTTTCCTCTGTGCTAAGCTCTTTTCCTGCATTGCGGTAGTCAAATGACAGGGTAAAATTATGTAAATTTTCGTACAATGCACCAAGCTGTTTTTTCTGGTTTTCTGCAAGCATCAGAAGAAATTCCTCTTTTTTCTTTCCATGAATTTCTCCACTAGATTTTTGTGCAGCAAGGGCTGTATGCTCCAGACAAAGCCCCTTTGAATTTTCAAACATTTTGCGAAAATCAGCTTCATTTGCCCATAGGTGGGCGAAATTTTCTGCCGCATCGGACATTTGTGAATCAAGCTTTTCACAAAGGGTACAACTAGTGGCTTTCCTATATAAATTACTGCTGAAAATATCCGCTGGTGATTCCTTGGAAAACATCCCCGATTTTTTAGGTATCTCCATACTTTTCTCAAGCTCTTTAATATGGGTTTCAAGCATCAGGGCAAGACTCAGCCTGTTATTTCTGTCAAAAAGCATCTTTATATGATTTTTGCAAAACCCTTTTTCATTCGTCATTTCACGGCTGTCAGGCTCCATCATAGACGGCCCTAAAAAATATTCCACTGCCTGCTCCTGAAGTTTCTTTTCAAGAGTGCAAAGCGGGCATCCTGAGTTTTCCTCCAACGCTTCAGTAAGAGGAATGCTGTAAATTCGTTCTTTCATATAGTTCACCTCAATAACCCTATTTTACCACAAAATTTATCATATTACAAGTATGGGACATACACGAATTTAAACATCTTCGAATATAGTGTTAATCGGAGGTGTTTTTTCGATGTTTAATTTTTTTAAAATAAAAAAATACTTCGAAAGCGGAAATGTGTATCTTCTTCAGGGTAGCAGCTTTCCCGAGCCGCTGACTGATTCGGAGGAGAGGTATTATCTCAGGAAAATGCACGAGGGAGATGAGGATGCAAAAAACATACTTATTGAGCACAATCTCAGACTTGTTGCACATATTGTCAAAAAATATCCGTCTGCAGGAGAGAATGATGACCTCATTTCCATTGGCACCATAGGGCTTATAAAAGGGATTTCTTCATATGACACCAACAAAAAAACCAAGCTTGCCACCTATGTTGCAAGGTGTATAGAAAATGAAATACTTATGGCTATCAGGAAAGACAAGAAATATGCCAATCAGGTGTCGCTCAACGAACCGATAGGTTTTGACAGCGACGGAAACGAGGTGTCGCTGATGGATGTACTCCAGAGCGATACTGAGGACATCTGTGAAAAAATCGACAAGGAAAATATGATAGCATTATTATACAGAAAAATAAAAACGACCCTTGCGGAAAGGGAACAGCAGATTTTGTGCCTGCGTTACGGGCTTTTCGGGATGAAAGCCCTCCCGCAGAGAGAGGTTGCCGATATACTCGGAATCAGCCGCAGCTATGTTTCAAGGATTGAAACTAAGGCAATCGACAAACTATGCGAATAAAAGGGAATGTTAAAAATGCCCAGAGCACAAAAAGGCGAAGAAAAGACAGAGTACCCTCGTACGCCTTCGGGTAACCCACGGCAAGCCGTGGCTCAGTTTGTCCGTTCTAAACATTTTTTCCTATTCCCTGAAAAAAGTGGCTATAAAAATTCGTTTTTATAGCCACTTTTTCTTATTCGGTACATAACTCTTCTTCAATTCTTAAAAGTCTGTTGTATTTGCTTGTTCTGTCTGTTCTGGAGGGAGCACCCGTCTTAATCTGTCCTGCATTTACCGCCACGGCAATGTCGGCAATGGTTGTGTCCTCTGTTTCACCGCTGCGGTGGGAGATAATGGTATTGTAACCGCTTCTTTTTGCAAGCTCTATTGCATCAAGGGACTCGGTAAGGGTACCTATCTGGTTAACCTTTACAAGAATTGCGTTGGCAGAATTTTCATCAATGCCCTTTTGCAGACGCTTGGTGTTGGTTACAAAGAGGTCATCACCCACAAGCTGAATTTTGTTTCCGAGCTTTGCCGTAATTTCTTTCCAACCGTCCCAGTCCTCTTCACTCATTGCATCCTCAATGGAGCAGATGGGGTAGCGCTTAGTCCAATCCTCCCAAAAAGAAATCATTTCCTCACGGGTAAGATAATTGCCCTGCTTCCAGAAAGAGTAACAACCCTCTTTGCCGTCATTTTTTGCGGCTTCGTACATTTCGGTAGTGGCAGGGTCAAGGGCAATCTTGAAATCGTCCTCCATTTTGTAGCCTGCCTTTTCAACGGCAGAGCAGATGGCTTTTAGTGCCTCCTCGTCGCTTTCAAGGTTTGGTGCAAAACCGCCCTCGTCACCGACAGCGGTGGAGTAGCCCTTTTCTTTTAGTACCCCTGCAAGCGTGTGGAAAACCTCAACACATTGCCTCAGCCCCTCGGAATAACTTTTTGCACCTACGGGCATTATCATAAATTCCTGACAGCAGATGGAGTTACTTGCGTGTCTGCCACCGTTTATAATGTTCATCATAGGAACGGGCAGAATGTGTGCGTTTGTACCGCCTATATAACGGTAAAGGCTTAAACCGAGGGAATTTGCCGCCGCCTTTGCCACGGCAAGGGATACGCTCAAAATTGCGTTTGCACCAAGCTTGTGCTTGTTGTCGCTTGAATCAAGGCTGCACAAAAGTGCGTCAATTTTTCTTTGATTAAAAGGATTTGCACCCTTCAGCTCTTCATTTATGACGGTGTTGACGTTATGAACGGCTTTTAATACACCTTTTCCACCGTAACGGTCCTTGTCCTTGTCACGAAGCTCGTAAGCCTCAAATGCCCCCGTTGAAGCACCCGACGGGACTGCGGCGGTGGCAAAAGTGCCATCGTCAAGGAAAACCTCTGTTTCGATGGTGGGATTTCCTCTTGAATCCAGAATTTCCCTTGCGTGTACAAATGCGATTTCAGGATAAAATAACATAAAAAACAACTCCTTTTCGAGTAGTATGTCCCGAAAAGGAGTTTTGTATACTTTAAGGTTTTACGCTGTTGTAAACTCTTCCGCTTACCAGACTTCCCTGACGTGCTTCGATAAGCTCACTGACCGTCACAAGCTGAAAATTATTCATAAGAAGATGCCTTATAACGCTTTCAACCGCATCTGCTGTTGGCTGATGAATGTCGTGCATCAGGATAATTGCACCGTCGGTAGTTTTGCTCTGCACAGTTGAGAGCGTTTTTGCAGGATTGCGGTGCTTCCAGTCGAGCGTGTCGACAGACCACATAATTGCAGGCATCGGGATGCAGTTAAGCACAGTTTTGTTATATGAGCCGTACGGCGGTCTGTAAAGCTTGGGATATACTCCCGCAGCGTTGTAAACTGCCGTGTTGGTCTGGGTTATCTGCTGAGAAATAGTTGCCGTAGACGAGTTTGTGAGATTCACGTGACTCCATGTATGGTTTGCAATTTCGTTGTTAAGCTGAACTGCTCTTTTTACAACGGATGCGTAACCCGATACACTTTTGCCCTGTACAAAGAATGTGGCACGTGCGTTATATTTTTCTAAGATTGACAAAATTCTGTCGGTATGCTTTCCAGGACCGTCGTCAAAGGTAATGGCAACCATAGGTCGTGTTTTGTCAACCCTCGAAGTGCCACCGAGATACCAACCTACTGATTTGTATGCCTCCACCTGTGCGTGAGGAACGTAAATAAATTCCCCTGCAGCGGAAAACATAAGCTGCATAACGTCATTCTTGCTTGTGGAAAGACCGTTTTCCTTTTCCGCTTCCACATTTGCCTTGAAAACAGTATGCTCATTGCCCTCGGCATCATACATTATGACGGTAACATCGGAAATATTGTAATACCAGCCGACAGAATGCTGAGCCTCAGCTCTGTCCTTGTATACCTGCATTGTCCTGCCGTCATTGGCATACATTGTAATCATAACCTCTTCCTTGGTGTTATACCAACCAAGGTCAAGATACGTCTGTCTGTAAAATTCGGGGATTTCCAGTGTTCTTCCGTCAGTTGCATAGAGGGTTATAATCTTCGCATCCTCGGGAGTTCTGAACCAGCCGACATTAATCCACTTTTCAACATCTTTCATAGGAACCATAATGGTTCGTCCGTCGGAAGCATACAGTACAATGTCCTGCGGTTGTGCAAAAGGTGTAAACGCCGTAAAAAGCAGAACACAGGTAAGTAATATTGAAAATGTACGTTTGTTCATATATATGCCTCCTTTGAAAATTTTTTATACGTTAAATCTGAAGAGAACAATATCTCCGTCCTGCATAACATATTCCTTGCCCTCACTGCGGACAAGACCTTTTTCCTTTGCAGCGGCGTGGCTTCCGCATTCTATGAGGTCGTTATATGCAACAACCTCCGCACGGATAAAGCCCTTTTCAAAATCTGTATGGATTTTACCTGCCGCCTGAGGTGCTTTTGTACCTCTTGTGATAGTCCACGCTCTTACCTCGGGCTGACCTGCAGTAAGGTAGCTGATAAGACCAAGGAGTGCATAGCTCTTTTTAACAAGGCGGTCAAGACCAGACTCGTTAAGTCCCATTTCCTCCAAGAACATCTGCTTTTCTTCACCGTCAAGAGAGCTGATTTCCTCTTCAATCTGTGCGGAGATGGGAAGTACCTGCGCATTTTCCTGTGCGGCAATTTCTTCCACTTTTTTAACAAATTCGTTGTTTTCGATGCCTGCCGCAAAATCACCCTCGGCAACATTTGCCGCATAGAGTACGGGCTTCATTGTAAGGAGTGAAAGCTCCTTTACGATTTCAGCTTCATCATCGGTGATTTCTACGCTTCTTGCACTTTTTCCGCTTTCGAGAGCTTCCTTGTATCTCTTCCACAGCTCAAGCTCTGCGGCGTATTTCTTGTCACCCGATTTCATCATTTTCATAGTTCTGTCAATACGCTTGTCCACACTTTCAAGGTCGGCAAATACAAGCTCCAGATTGATTGTTTCAATATCTCGCTGCGGGTCAACACTTCCGTCAACGTGAACGATATTTGCATCCTCGAAGCACCTTACAACGTGAACGATTGCATCAACCTCACGAATATGGGAAAGGAACTTGTTACCCAAGCCCTCGCCACGGCTTGCACCGCGTACAAGACCTGCAATATCAACAAACTCCACAATCGCGGGAGTTACCTTTTCGGGATTGTGCATTTTTGCAAGGACATCCAACCTTTCGTCGGGAACTGCAACAACGCCAACATTAGGCTCAATAGTACAGAAAGGGTAGTTTGCACTTTCTGCTCCTGCCTTTGTGATTGCGTTAAAAAGGGTACTTTTTCCAACGTTGGGTAGTCCTACTATACCTAATTTCATAAAATTTTACATCTCCTTGGCTTTTTCGCGAAAAAACGATAAAAATATATACATTATTATAATACCATAGCCAAGAAGATTTATCAATAAAAATGTTATAAATTGTTGTATCTCGGGGTAAAATATGTATTTTTAAAATAAAAAAACGCATAATGCGTTTTAAAAAAATTATTTTTTCTTTTTTTTAAGCCATAAAGAGATAAGCAAAAGGATAATCCCCAAAACAATCATCAATCCTGCGTGTCCAAGTTCCTGTTTGTAAAAATCGTGGCGTGTCTGTGCATAGTACATTCCGTATTCAAGGAAATTTTCACCTGCTTCTTTTTTCCACAGAACCGTATCAAGAATATAAATAAGTCCCTCAATCACACTATAAATACCAAAAAATAACAATACTGAAAGCATTATATTTCCCCCAAATTAAAAAAGTGCGTCAACCGAAGCCGACGCACTAAAAAACGCAAACTCCGATTTGTTGCTACACAAACTTAATAGGAGCATATGCTTACCCTAAGTTGGAATTTGCGTTTTTTGCAAAATTCAGACTTAGAATAAGCTAAAAAAATGCATAGTATACCCCTTAAATGACACTATTAAGTTTGTGTAGCACATTTATTATACCATTATACGGGTAAAAATACAATATTAATTTTTCTATTTACATAATGTTTACAAAAAAACTATTTAACATTTACTTTTTTATGTTATAATAGTAGCTGATGAAAGGAGGGTGTCTATGAAAAAAGTACCGACCATACTTATTGCTGATGATGATGCAAATATCTGCGAGCTGGTAAGACTCTATCTTGAAAAAGAGGGATTCCAGACCGTTGTGTGTCTTGACGGTAAGAGAGCCATTGAAATCTTCCGCGAGGGCGGAATAGACCTTGCGATACTTGACATAATGATGCCCAAGGCTGACGGAGTTACCGTATGCCGTGAAATCCGCAAGGAGAGTAAAATGCCCGTTATTATGCTGACGGCAAAGGGCGAAACCTTTGACAAGGTGTTGTGCCTTGACCTCGGGGCAGATGATTATATTGTGAAACCGTTCGAGGGAAAAGAGCTTGTTGCCCGCGTGAAAGCGGTACTCCGAAGAACTCTCCCCGAAGATACCGAAAACACGGAAAAGATTGTTTCCTATGAAAACATAACGGTAAACCTCACCAATTATGAGCTTATCATAAACGGAAGCAGTATGGATATTCCGCCCAAGGAGCTGGAACTTCTTTACTATCTTGCGTCACACCCCAACAGGGTTTTCACTCGTGAACAGCTTTTGGAGGACGTGTGGGGCTTTGACTATTACGGAGATTCAAGAACGGTGGATGTTCATATTAAGCGTATCCGCGAAAAAATTGAGGGGCTTAGCGAAAAGTGGACTCTCAAAACCGTGTGGAGCGTAGGATACAAATTTGAGGTGAAGTAAGTGGGGAAATCACTTTTTACAAAAATATTCCTTACACAGATAGCAGGCGCACTTTTGGTGCTTGCACTCATAATTCCTGCCGTGTTTATGATGATAGGCGAATTTTTCGTTTCCAATAATAAGGAAGCCATTTTGCAGGATGCAAGCCGTGTGGCAACATTGACATCGCAGTTTGCAGACATTTCGGGTGACGAACATACATGGAACTTTTTCAGGCAGGGTATCGAGTTTGTAGGCGGACAGAGTACTGTGCTTGTCACAAATTTTGACGGGGCAGTTATTGCGGCACCCGAAAATACACAGGGTATTAATATAGACAAAATCGACAAAAATTTTATTGAGGTTGTGGAGAATGGTAAAAGCGTTGTCAGACTGTATTCAAAAGGGGAAATTTTCAATCAGCAGACATTGGTTGCAATTGTCCCTATTGAAAAATATGACGTAATTTCCAAGCAGTCAAAGTTCCTCGGTGCGGCAATTGCGATAAAGAGTATGCCCCAGATTCGCGGTATACAGAACAGATTACTAAGAATTATTTTACTTGCACAGATTGTTGCGTGGATAGTGGCGTTTTTAGTGTCGTCAGTTCTGACAAGCCAGATTATAAAGCCTATAAAGAGGATGCGTACTGCCGCAAAGAGCATTGCTTCGGGTAATTTCAAGGAAAGAATCCCCATAACCTCCTCAGACGAGGTGGGACAGCTTGCGGAAAGCTTCAACTCTATGACACATTCGCTTGAAGAACTGGAGAATATGCGTTCCTCCTTTATTTCCGACGTATCCCACGAATTAAGAACACCTATGACTACAATCAGCGGATTTGTAGAGGGTATTCTTGACGGAACAATCCCTGAGGAAAAGCGGGAAAAGTACCTTTCCACGGTGCTTGAGGAAACAAAACGCCTAAGCAGGCTTGTGAACGACCTGTTGGAAGCATCACGGCTTGAACAGGGTAAAATCAGTATAAATAAGGAAGATACAGACATAAACAGAATTGTTGCGGAAGCGGTATTCTCCTACGAAAAACAGCTTCTCGATAAAAAGATTGACGTAAACCTTGACCTTGCAGGGAACGAATGCCGTGCAATGGCTGACGGAGATTCCATAAAAAGGGTTATGATAAATCTTATCGATAACGCAATAAAATTTACTCCCGAGTGCGGAAAAATCTCTGTGGAAACTAAAAGCGAGGGCAAAAAAGTCTATGTCAGCGTGCAAAACAGCGGTGACGGAATAGAAAAAGACGACCTCCGCCATATATGGGAACGTTTCTACAAAACGGACAAAAGCCGAAGTCAGGACAAAAAGGGTGTGGGTCTTGGACTTCATATAGTAAAAACAATCATCACTCAGCACGGCGGAGAAATTTTCGCCGAAAGCGAAGTGGGTGAATATACAAAATTTACATTTGTGCTTGAAAAGAGTGTATAAGAAAGGGTGAAAAATATGAAAAAAACCTTTTTCAGCGTGCTTGCAGGTGCATTGGCAGGCGGTATAATTGCAAGTATGCTTACCTTGGGAATTACGGGTAACATCAGCCTCCCTGCAACGGAAAAACTGCAGAATGTTCAGAGTGTCAGCTTTGAAAATCAGGGTATTACAGCTCTCACGACAGAAAACGGAAAGAGGGAAGCTCTTGCCGTTGAGGAAATTGCAAAGAGAGTCGGCCCCTCAGTTGTAGGTATTTCCTGCAAGGTTGTGACAAGAACATATTTCGGTCAGCAGACGGCAGAGTCAATCGGCAGCGGAATTATCATAAAGAATGAAGGATATATTGTTACAAATTACCATGTAATAGAGGGTGCTTCGACAATCACCGTCAAGCTTACAAGCGGAAACCAGTACACCGCAACCGTTATCGGTGGTGATGAAAAAACCGATATTGCAGTTATAAAAATAAACGCAAACGAGGAGCTTAAAACCGCAATTATAGGTGATTCCGACTCAATTGAGGTGGGAGAGCTTGCAGTAGCAATCGGCAACCCCCTTGCAAATGAACTGTTCGGTACAGTTACCGCCGGTGTAATAAGCGGTGTCAACCGTACAATGACCGTGGGACAGAGGGAAATGAACCTTATCCAGACCGATGCGGCAATCAGCCCCGGAAACAGCGGTGGCGCACTCATCAATAAATATGGTGAGGTAATCGGTATAAACAGCGTCAAGTTAGTGGATGATGCGGCAGAGGGACTGGGCTTTGCAATCCCGATGAACGAGGCAGTTCCCATTGTGCAGGATCTTACAACATACGGTTATGTAAAGGGCAGACCCATGATTGGCGTAAGCGTAGTGGAAATAACAAAGGAAATTGCATACTATAATAATCTTCCTGCAGAGAGCGGACTTTATATTATGAGTGTTACCGACGGCAGCGGAGCATATAAGGCAGGTCTTACAAGAGGGGATATTATAATAAAATTTGACGGTACACCTGTAACAACCTCTACCGAAATGAATAAAATCAGGGATAAGCATAAAGCAGGTGACCGAGTAACCGTTACATTTCTGAGAAACGGTCAGCAGAAGAATGTAAGCATAACGCTGACGGAAGATATGTCGGGTAGGAAGAATTAGTTGACAAATAACAAAAAAACGGATACAATTATCCAAGACGAGTTCGGAACCATCCTCGTCGTAAGGTGAAACCTTACAAATCAAAACTAAGGAGAAATGAATAATGCAGAAAAAAACACAATTTTTGACACAAAGTGCCCTCATTGCGGCACTTTACGTTGCACTTACCTATGTTAGTGCAATGCTTGGTATTGCAAGCGGAGTTGTACAAGTCAGGCTTTCGGAAGCACTGACCGTTCTTCCTGCAATGACTGGTGCGGCAGTACCGGGACTTTTTGCAGGATGCCTTGTTGCAAACCTTTTGACGGGTGCATCCTTGTGGGACATAGTATTCGGCTCACTTGCAACGCTGTTGGGTGCGTTGGGAACACGTTATTTAGGAAGAAAGTGCTATTGGGCACCGATATTCCCGATTCTTTCAAACACCCTCATAATCCCCTTTGTACTGAAAATTGCCTACGGAGTGGGCGAGGGGTATTCGTTTTTATTCCTGACAATCTTCCTCGGGGAATTTATCTCCTGCGGAATATTGGGAGTAATGCTTTTTAAAGCTCTTGAAAAAACTAAAATATTCAGATAATAAGAAAACCGAGGATTCCCTCGGTTTTTCTGTTATTTGAGTGTTAACTGACCCAAACTTGCTTTTCTTAAGTAATCATTGATAAATCCGTCAAGGTTTCCGTCCATTACGGAGCCGATATTACCAACTTCGTAATTGGTGCGGTGGTCCTTAACCATATTATAAGGATGGAATACATAGGATCGAATCTGGCTTCCCCATGCAATTTCTTTCTGCACACCCTTAATATCCTCAATCTTTTCTTTCTGTTCTGCTTCCGCAAGCTCCATCAGTTTTGCTTTCAGCATCTTCATTGCAGTATCCTTGTTCTGGAACTGGCTTCTTTCATTCTGGCAGGCAACAACTACGCCTGTGGGAATGTGGGTGATACGGATAGCGGAGCTTGTCTTGTTAACGTGCTGACTGCCTGCACCGCTTGCGCGGTAGGTATCAATTCTGAGGTCATCGGGATTGATGTTGATTTCGATATCGTCTTCAATATCGGGCATTACTTCAACCGATGCAAAGGATGTATGACGACGACCTGCCGAGTCAAAGGGAGAAATTCTTACAAGACGGTGGATACCCTTTTCGCATTTTGCAAAGCCGTATGCATTAAGCCCCTCGATAAGGATACTTGCACCTTTAAGTCCTGCTTCATCACCGTCAAGAATGTCAAGTGTAGAAACCTTGTAACCTCTCGCTTCTGCCCACATCTGGTACATTCTGTAAAGCATCTGGCACCAATCCTGTGCCTCTGTTCCGCCTGCACCTGCGTGGAGTGTGATGATGGCATTGCTCTTGTCATAAGGACCTGAAAGAAGTGTTTCAAGCTTCATATTTTCAATGTTTTCGGAAAGAGAATTGAAGCCTGTCTGAATTTCTTCAAGAAGTGTTTCATCATCCTCCGCAATAGCAAGCTCGACAAGGGTAGTCATATCCTCCCAGTCTGTCTGGAGGGATTTGAAACGGTCAATCTTGCTTGTAAATTCCTTGATTTTCTGGAGTACCTTCTGGCTGTTTTTGATGTCGTTATAGAAATCAGGCTCCAGAGTTTCCTTTTCAAGCTTTGCAATGTTTTCCTTTGCACCGTCAATGTCAAGGGCAATTCCAAGCTCCTCAATAGGCTTTTCCATTGCAACAAGGTCAAGTCGTATCTGTTCGTATTCAACTATCATTATTTATCTTCCTTTCCTAAACAACAGTTCTTATACTTTTTACCGCTTCCGCAAGGGCACGGGTCGTTTCTGCCGACCTTTTCCTCTGCTTTTTTGGTAACGGGCTTTTTGGTATCAGTTCCGTCACCATGGGAAGCCGTAACAGGTGTTGCCACCATTTCCCTCTGTATCTGCACCTGCGGTCTTACGTGGAAGAGGTTTCTCACAGTATCCTCGCAGATAAGTGTATTCATTTCCTCAAACATATCCATTCCCTGGAATTTATATTCCTGAACGGGGTCGTGTTGTCCGTATGCACGGAGGGTAATACCGTTTTTGAGCTGGTCCATATCGTCAATATGGTCCATCCATCTGCGGTCAACACTCCTGAGGAGAATAACTCTCTCAACCTCACGCATATTGTCGCCGAACAGCTCGCACTGTTTTTCGTATGCGTCCCTTGCCATTTTATAAACTTCTTCCCTGACGGTTTTGCGGTCAAGGGTGTTATAGTCACGCTTGTCAAAATCAAGGGTGTCGGGGGTGAAGAACATAGATTCAAAGTAATCTATAAGTCCCCTCATATTCCAGTCGTCGGGGTATTCCGCGGAGGCATATGTGGACATAGCACCGTCAATGACATTTTCAATCATCTTTATAACAGAACCGCTTATATCCTCTCCGTCAAGCACCTGACGACGCTGTTTATAGATTAGGTTACGCTGTTCGTTCATTACGTCGTCGTACTGAAGAACATATTTTCTGGAAGAAAAGTTTCTGCCCTCAACCTTTTTCTGGGAGCTTTCGATTACGCTTGTAAGCATTCCCTGTTCAATAGGCTCATCTTCGGGCAGGCGGAGGGTGGAAATCATTCTTTCGATTCTCTCACCACCGAAAAGACGCATCAGGTCATCATCAAGTCCGAGGAAGAATCTTGATTTTCCGGGGTCGCCCTGTCTTCCGCTTCGTCCGCGGAGCTGATTGTCAATACGGCGTGATTCGTGACGCTCAGTACCGATAATGTAAAGACCGCCAAGCTCCCTTACTTCCTGTGCCTCTTTCTCTATTTCGTCCTTGTGCTTCTTGTAAAGCTCGTTATATTTTGCTCTTGCTTCAAGGATTTGTTCGTCATCCGTATCGGCAAAACCTGTTGCCTCGGAAATCAGAAAATCGTCGTAGCCAAGCTTTGCCATTTCCGTTTTTGCAAGGTATTCCGCGTTACCGCCAAGCATAATGTCCGTACCACGGCCTGCCATATTGGTAGCAATTGTTACAGCACCCTTTTTACCTGCCTGTGCAACGATAAGTGCTTCCTTATCGTGATGCTTTGCATTCAGTACCTGATGCTTTATACCGCGTGTTTTCAGCACGGCACTAAGCTCCTCCGACTTATCAATCGTGATAGTACCCACCAGAATGGGCTGACCTGTCTGATGCACTCTCGCAATTTCGTCTGCAATTGCCTTTATCTTACCTCTGTGATTGAGGAAAATCTGGTCGTTTTCATCTTTCCTTGCAAGGGGCTTGTTTGTGGGGATTTCAATAACGTCAAGGGCGTAGATTCCGCGGAATTCCTCTTCCTCCGTCTTTGCAGTACCTGTCATACCGCTGAGCTTTTTGTAAAGACGGAAATAATTCTGGAATGTAATTGTGGCAAGGGTTTTGTTTTCCCTTTCAACCTTTACATTTTCCTTTGCCTCAATAGCCTGATGAAGTCCGTCGCTGTAACGTCTGCCTATCATAATACGGCCCGTAAATTCGTCAACTATCAGCACTTCACCGTCTTTCACCACATAGTTCACGTCCCTGTGCATAATTCCGTGGGCACGCATAGCCTGATTTATGTGGTGGGAAAGAGTCATATTCTCGGGGTCGGACAGATTTTCGATGTTGAAATGCTGTTCCGCCTTTTCAATACCACGTTTTGTAAGGTTTACTGTTTTTGCCTTTTCATCAATTACGTAATCTGCATCAAGGTTGTCATTCTCTTCCTTGGAATCAAGTTCCTTGAATTTCATTGCGGAAAGTGTGCGGACAAATCTGTCCACAACGGTATAAAGCTGTGTGGATTCTTCACCTGCACCGCTTATGATAAGGGGTGTACGTGCCTCATCAATCAATATGGAGTCAACCTCGTCCACGATTGCAAAGGCGTGTCCGCGTTGTACCATATTTTCCTTGTAAATAACCATATTGTCACGAAGATAGTCAAAGCCCATCTCGTTATTTGTGCCGTAGGTGATGTCTGCATTGTATGCTTTTTTCTTTTCCTCAGGCTCCATCTGGCTTACCGCAAGTCCTACACTGAGTCCTAAAAACCTGTAAAGCTTGCCCATCCATTCGCTGTCACGACGGGCAAGGTAGTCGTTAACGGTTACAATGTGGACACCCTCACCCGTAAGTGCATTAAGGTATGCAGGAAGTGTTGCCACAAGAGTTTTACCCTCACCTGTTTTCATTTCGGCAATTCGTCCCTGATGAAGCACAATACCGCCGATAAGCTGAACGGGGAAGTGACGCATTTCAAGTACACGCCAAGCCGCCTCACGCACTGTTGCAAATGCCTCGGGAAGAATGTCGTTAAGGGTTTCTCCGTTTGCAAGCCTTTCTTTAAAAATTTCCGTCTTTCCCTTAAGCTCGCTGTCGGAAAGTGCTTTATATTCTTCCTCATAAGAGAGGATTTTGTCTACTGTGGGTTGTATTTTCTTCAGCTCTCTCTGTGAATATGTGCCGAAGATTTTTTCAAGTAAACCTGACATTTTTGTTTCCTCCTTGAATGATTTATATCAAAGGTGCATAAGCACATACTTTCCTATTTTAAATAGTTCATAATATTATAACATATTCTGCTTCCGAAATCAAGCACTATTTGTCCCAGCTTGTTTTAAATACAAAGTAAAAAACAGCCCGATCGGGCTGTTTCTGTAATTATTTGTCCATATTGAACTTCTTTCTGAATTTTTCAACACGACCGCCTGTATCAACAAGCTTCTGCTTTCCTGTAAAGAAAGGATGGCACTTAGAACAAATTTCAACAAAAATGTTTTCCTTTGTAGAACCTGTTTCAATTACATTGCCGCATGCACACTTGATAACAGTCTGCTTATAATCGGGATGGATTCCTTCTCTCACGACATTCACCTCTTTCCAAAAAAATGAGATATGTTAAAAAAATTAAACACCAATTCAGCGAATGCTATTATAACACAAGTTTTTCGGGAATGCAACTGTTTTTTTCTAAAACTTTCAAAATATTTTCAAGGACTAAAAAAATGTTAATCGGGAAGAAAATTCTTGACAGCAAATATAATTAAATATATAATATATATGTGGTTTTGTAGGCGTAGCATACTCAATATAATGTAGTTACCCCAGAAATTACCACTTAATATATATAAGGAGGTGTTACAATGGGAATGGAAATTGCCATTGCTGCTGTAGTTGCAGTAGTTCTTGCAATCATCTCCGGTGCGATTTGTTTTCGTCTTGGTATCTCTCACAGAAAGAGAGTTGCCGAAGCTCAGATAGGCAGTGCAGAAGCAGAAGCGAAAAGAATTGTTGACGAAGCTGTTAAAACAGCTGAAAACAAGAAACGTGAATCACTTCTCAGCGCAAAAGAAGAGATAAATAGAAATCGTAACGAGGCAGAAAGAGAGCTTAAAGAACGCCGCAGCGAAATATCCAGACAGGAACGCAGGCTACAGCAAAAAGAGGATGCCCTTGATAAAAAAGCGGAAAATATGGAGAAAAAAGAAGAAACACTAAGCCGCAAAATCAAGGAAGCAGACGAAGAAAAAGAAAAAATTGCAGGCATTCATAAGGCACAGATTGAACTTTTAGAGCGTCTTTCAGGACTTACCGCTGAAGAAGCTAAGGAATATTTGCTTAAGAATATTGAAGATGAAGTTCGCCACGAAGCTGCAATTATGATTAAGGAAATTGAAACACAGGCTAAAGAAGAAGCCGACAAACGTGCAAAGAACATCATCAGTGCAGGTATTCAGCGTTGTGCTGCTGACCACGTTGCAGAAACAACAGTATCAGTTGTTTCACTTCCCAATGATGAAATGAAGGGAAGAATTATCGGTCGTGAGGGCCGAAACATCAGAACACTTGAAACACTTACGGGTATTGACCTTATTATTGACGATACTCCCGAGGCGGTTATCCTTTCAGGATTTGACCCCATCCGTCGTGAGGTTGCCCGTGTAGCACTTGAAAAACTCATTGTTGACGGCCGTATCCACCCCTCAAGAATTGAGGAAACCGTGGAAAAGGCAAGAAAAGAAGTTGATGCTACAATCAAGCAGGAGGGTGAACAGGCTACATTCGACACGGGTGTACACGGACTTCATCCCGAAATTGTTAAGCTTCTTGGTAAGCTTAAATTCAGAACAAGCTACGGACAGAATGTACTTAAACATTCAATCGAGGTTTCCCATGTTGCAGGTATTATGGCAGGGGAGCTTGGTGTAGATGTTGCAACCGCAAAGCGTGCAGGGCTTCTTCATGACCTTGGTAAAGCGGTTGACCACGAAATCGAGGGAAGCCATATTTCCATCGGTGTTGACATTGCTAAAAAGTATAACGAAAACAAGGAAGTTATCCATGCGATAGAAGCACATCACGGTGATGTGGAAGCAAAGACGATTATTGCTTGTCTTGTTCAGGCGGCAGATGCAGTAAGTGCAGCCCGCCCCGGTGCAAGAAGAGAAAATATTGAAGCGTACATCAAGAGACTTCAGCAGCTTGAAGAAATTGCAACATCCTTTGCAGGTGTTGAAAAATCCTATGCAATTCAGGCAGGCCGTGAAATCCGTATTATGGTTAAGCCCGAGGAAATCGGTGACGGTGATATGGAATTTGTGGCAAGAGAAATTGTCAAGAAAATTGAAAGCGAGCTTGAGTATCCCGGACAGATTAAAATTAATCTTATCCGTGAAACTCGCACAACAGACTACGCGAAGTAAAACAAACAAAAAGGGCATTTGCAAAATGCCCTTTTGTTTTCCTTTAGAAAGGTAATTTCAATGAACATTTTATTTATCGGTGACATTATGGGAAGATGCGGCAGGGATGCGGTGTTTGAGCTTCTTCCCGAGATTAAGGACGAATATAATATTGACTATACAATAGCTAACGGGGAAAATGCCTCAGGCGGACTCGGTATGAACCGCAGAGGGTATGAGGAGCTTACACGGGCAGGTATAGATTTCTTTACAATGGGAAATCACACTTTTTCCAAAAAAGAGATAATTTCTCTTTTAAATGAGGGGGAAAACATTGTCCGCCCTGCAAATCTTCCCGGTGAAAACCCCGGCGAGGGTATGGCAATAATCAATATAAACGGCACAAAGCTTGCTATAATGAATTTAATAGGAAGAATCTACATTGACGAGAATAATCTTTCTCCGTTTTTTACCGCGGAGGAGCTTATAGAAAAAGCAAAAGAGAAAACAAACAACATTATAATAGATTTCCACGCGGAAGCAACCAGCGAAAAGGAAGCTCTTGGCTATTATCTTGACGGTAAGGCTACTGCCGTACTGGGTACACATACCCATATTCAGACGGCGGATGAGCGTATTTTGCCACAAGGTACCGCATATATTACTGATGTGGGAAGGACAGGTGCAATCGATGCAGTTTTAGGGCTTGATAAAAATGCATCAATTGCACGTTTCACCCTGCCTGCAGATACAAAGAAGCCTCCTTTCAAGGTCGCAGAGGGGAAAGGTCAGCTTTGTGCAGTAGTGATTAAAATTGACGAGGAAACAGGCAAGGCGGAGGAGATTATAAGAATATGCAAATCAGGAAGATAGGAAAGGTTTCTCTTTACCAAAGCAGTGTTTTTGAAAAGTTTCCCAATGTTGTACACGGCTTTACCACCCGAGAGGGAGGAGTGAGCAAGGGGCAGTACGAAAGCCTTTCGCTAAGTCCCTATCGTGGTGATGATATAGAGTGTGTTCATAAGAATGAGGAGATTCTGTGTGAAAGCCTTGGCTTTTCTTACGGCAGGCTTTCCTCCACAAAGCAGGAGCATACTGACAATATAGAAATTATAGATAAGAGCAATATCGGTATCGGAATACATTCTCCTTGGGGAAAGGGTGTAGATGCTGTGATAACGCGGGAGAAAAATGTCCCCATTCTCTGTTACAGTGCCGACTGTGTTCCTATTATTATGTATGCATCTGATATTGGGGCAATTGCAGCCATCCATTCGGGATGGAAAGGAACAGCAATGAAAATTGCGGAAAAAACCGTGAAAAAGCTTACAGAAATGGGTGCAACCCCCGAAAACATCTATGCAGTAATCGGGCCTTGTATAGGGAAATGCTGTTATGAGGTCAGCGAGGATGTTGCACTTAAGTTCGACGAAAAATACTATACAGCCAAGGAAAACGGAAAATATATGCTTGACCTGGAGCAGGTCAATTTTGACCTTATAAACCGTGCAGGGGTGCTAAAAGAAAACATTTCTGCCTCGGGGATATGTACAAGATGCCACAATGACCTCTTTTTCTCCCACCGTGGGCAGGGGGGGACAAGCGGTACTCTCGGGGGAATAATTTGTATAAAGGAATAAATCGTATGAGAAAACCAAAATTAATTTTAATACTATTGGCAGTTGTATTGATATTTACCTCCTGCAGAGGAAATGGCGGAACGGCCTCAACTGATAATGATAAAGGCGGGGTTATAACCTTGCAGATGAGAGAGTGCGACTCTTTTAATCCGCTTGCCGTAACGCACCATAGCACCCGTGATGTTCTTTCACTTTGCTATGAGCCTCTTTTCAGCGTAAATGACACAATAGAGACGGAGGGAGTCCTCGCTCAGAGCATTGACATTTCAGATGACTGTATGACGGCAATCATAAACCTTAAGGATTCTGTGCTTTGGCACGATGGAATAAAGTTTACCAGCAATGACGTTATCCATACAATGAGTCTGTTAAAGGACAACCCCAACTGGGAGTACAGCGATTGTGTGAAATATATTGATTCGGCCGTTGCAATCGATGCTCTTTCTCTGAAAATTAATTTGACAAGACCTTACGGACAGATAGCACATTCTCTCACATTTCCCATAGTGCCGTACACAAACGGGGAGCTTGATTCAAAAATTGTTGGAACAGGCCCGTATATGTTTTCAGCATATACTCCGTCAACTGTATTGGAGCTTGTTAAAAATACAAGCTGGCACGGAGGAGAGGCAATCTGTAAAAAAATCAATATTAGCATAATTCGTGACAATAATGCGGCAACAACTGCTTTCAATACGGGCTTGCTCAGTGCAGTTACAGACAATTCCTTTGACCTTGAAAATAATACCCCGCGAATAAATACCAAAACCCATTCGTACCCCACGTCGGAATTTGAGTATATGGCACTCAACCACAACCGCGGAGTTTTTGTGTCGCAGGCTGTCCGCTCTGCAGTATCCTATGCGATAGACCGCAGCGACATCGTGAAAAACTGCTATCAGAATGAAGCCGTGGCGGTAAATGCCCCGATTCATCCCTCGGCACAGAATGTAACGGAATCTTCAATTTTGTCCCAATACAGCCTCGCAAATGCAAGTGAAATGCTGTTTCTTGAGGGATATACCCTTGATGAAAACACACGCCTTTTAAAAGACGGAAACGGAAATGTCCTGTCGTTTTCTATTCTTGTAAACGAAGACAATCTGCCGAGAACTAAAACGGCAGAGGTGCTTGCAAAACATCTTTTTGCCGCAGGTATTGATGTAAGGGTAGTATCTCTTCCGTTTGACGAGTATCTTGAAAGAATCAAAAGCGGTGAGTTTGACGCATATCTGGGCGGAGCAAGACTTCGTAATTTCTACGACTTTGAAGCCTTGCTCAGAGAGGGCGGAAGCCTCAATAATTACGGATATAAGAGCGAATTTATGGACCTTGCTTTAAATGCCATAAATTCATCACGCGGTAACGACAGCCTGAGCGATGCACTGTTCAATTTTGAAGAGGTATTTCTGCGTGAACAGCCCGTACTGGGACTGGTTTTCAGAAACAGAGTTCTCCTGACCTCGGAAAACATAAAAGGCGAAATAACAACCGGTGTAAACACGCCTTATAAAAACATTCATAGCTGGTCTGTGAATTAACAAAAAACACCTCTCTGTAATAATATATAGAGAGGTGTTTTCATTATGAATATAGAAAGAATACTGATTATCGGCGGAGATTCCCGTATAAATTATTTGTCACAGGGACTTATGGAGGATGGCTTCAAGGTAAAAACATTTGACGGCAGTGAACCGCTTAAAACGGCGGTGGAGGAGTGCGATGCAGTAGTGCTGGGACTTCCCTGCAGCCGTGACGACAAGACTGTCGATGCACCGGACCTTTCAGAAAGCATTCTTCTTAAGGATTTGTTTCATATAATGGGGAAAAACAAGCTTCTTCTTGCAGGAAAAATGTCACAGGGAACAAAAGCTGTTGCAGATGTGTTCGGCGTAAAATGGGTGGACTATTTTATGCGTGAGGAACTGGAAATTTTAAATGCCGTTCCCACCTGCGAGGGTGCATTGCAAATAGCTATGGAGGAGCTTCCGATAACATTATTCGGCTGTGATGTAGTGGTAACGGGCTTTGGTAAGGTGGCACAGCCCATCGTCTGTGCACTTCGTGCTTTGGGAGCGAATGTAACAGTATGTGCACGAAAACCCTCCGCCCGTGCAAAGGCAAGGAGTTCCGGTGCAGATGCGGTGGATTTTTCGTCTCTCAAGGACAGTATGAGTAAGGCTCACCTTGTTATAAACACCGTTCCGCAATTAGTGATTGGAAGACGTGAGCTTATTGCGGCAAAAAATGCTCTTATTATAGACCTTGCATCAAAACCCGGCGGGGTGGATATGGAAGCGGCAAAGGACCTTGGCGTAAAAGTCATTTGGGCATTGGGACTTCCAGGGAAGGTAGCGCCTGTCACAGCAGGAAATATCATAAAAGAAACCATCTGCAACATCTTAGGTGAGTTAGGTGAATAATATATGGATGCATCAAAAATTCGGTTAGGATTTGCATTTACCGGCTCGTTTTGCACAATGAGAAAAGTCACCGATATTATGAAAACTGTGAAAGAGGCGGGCTACGATATTTTTCCCATAATGAGTGAAACAGTTTACTCTACCGACACACGCTTCGGTAAATGTAATGACTATATAACTGAAATTGAAGGTATATGCGGCAGAAAAATCATTGCAAGTGTAACGGCGGCAGAGCCTATCGGTCCCAAAAAGCTGATAGACGCTCTTGTAATAGCCCCCTGCACGGGGAATACTCTGGGGAAGCTTGCAAACGGAATCTATGACGGGTGTGTTCCTCTCGCGGCAAAGGCAAACCTCAGAAATAACCGCCCCGTCATAATCGCACCGTCTACCAATGACGGACTCAGTGCTTCTGCAAAAAACATAGGAACACTTTTAAACACAAAGAATATTTTCTTCGTACCTTTCGGGCAGGATGACCCCTTTGACAAGAATAATTCCCTTGTAGCAAAGTGGGAATATCTTCTCCCTGCCGTGGAAAGTGCATTGTCAGGAAAACAGCTTCAACCGATTATTATGTGAAATGCAGAATGACACACTTTGGGGACTATACCCAAAGTGTGTCATTTGTTGTATATAATACTATTTAATTTCCTGCTCCAGTTTTCTGAATTCTGCAGTATCAAAAAATTCTGTTATCGAAATGCCTAACCCGTCACAAAGCATTTTTATTGTTACAACACCGGGATTCTGGCTTTTTCCGTAAAGTATATTTTTTAAGGTAGAGGCAGGAATCCCCGATTTTGTAGCCAACTTATTGATTGTAATATTATACTCTTTACATAAAGATAATATTCGATTTTTCACAACTGCATAAGTGTCCATAAAGTCACCTCAAAAATAATTATAGGCTAATTATAGCTTATTTTTCTTGACAAAGTAGGCTATATATGATACTATATTTGTGAGGATGTTGCCACACAAACTTATAAAAAAGGATGAGGAATCAATTTGAGATTTCGCATCCTTTTTTACTTTTGACATAAAAACCTTGATTATATATACCTTTTATGCTAAAATTATACGGTATTTTTAAAATAAAAGCTTGACTTTATCGCTTTACCGTGGTAAAATGCTAAAGTAAAAATAAAAGCACACGGAAGTCTAACCCCATATGGTTTTAAGATGCCAATTTGGGTTAATACGGCAGAAAATCCCTTGAAAATACCATCGTATTTCCTGCGAGATTTTACTTGTCTTAACCCAAAATTGTCTGTCTTAAAACTCTTCGACCTTAAATGTATAAAATTTAGTGCAATTTTTATGCGGAGGACGAAGATAGGCGGTTGCCTTTCAAGGACGACAAATGAAAAGTGTGCAAATTTTAAAATTTAAGGCATATGGGGATAGGCTTCCGTGTGCTTGATAAGGAATGAACCGAAATGACACTGAATGACAACATATTAAAAACCGAAGAAAGGATTACCTTTGCTCTTCGTAGCCTTTATCACGAAAGCGGATACACCCCCTTTAAAATGAGCAGATTCGAGGAGTACGATATGTATGTCCGCAACAAGAATTTTGTAGGCAGCGGAAATATCGTTACATTTACAGACCTTGGCGGCAGGCTTCTTGCCCTAAAGCCTGACGTAACCCTTTCCATTATAAAAAATTACAAGCCAGCACAGGGTAGTGTCAGCAAGGTTTACTATAACGAGAATGTCTACCGTCCCGACAAGGCAACCCACGAAATCAAGGAAATTATGCAGTCAGGTATCGAGTGTATGGGTGATATTACCGAGCTTGACCAGTGCGAGGTTATTGCACTCGCTATAAAGAGTCTTGAAACGGTAAGCCCCAACTATATTCTGGATATTTCTTCCGTAGGTATTGTCAAGGGGCTTCTCAGTGCCGCAGGAGTAGAGGGTAGCGTGGAAAAAAGCATAATATCTCTCCTTTGCGACAAAAACAGCTTTGCCCTCCGTACTCTTTGCGAGGAAAACGGAATAGGAAGTGCCATAACAGATATTGCTGTAAGCCTTTGTGAAATTTCGGGCAAGGCAACCGAGGTCATTGATTCCATTGAAAAGCTTTGCATAAACCGTGAAATGATGGATTCCGCCGCAGAGCTTAAGTCAATTGTAAAAGCTCTTGCAGATTGCAACTTGGCGGACAATCTCTATATAGATTTTTCAATTATTGGTGATACAAAATACTACAATGGTGTTGTTTTCCGCGGTTATGTGGATAAGCTTCCCAAGAGTATTCTTGCAGGTGGCAGATACGACAATCTTCTCCGCGGAATGGGAAAGACGGGCGGTGCAATCGGCTTTGCAGTATATTCGGATATGCTTGAAAGAATTGACAGCACGAATAAAGAGTACGATTGCGATGTACTTCTTGTATATGAAGAAACTACTGATTTTTCAGATGTAAAAAAAGTAGCAGACGAGCTTAAGAAAAGCGGAAAAACAGTAAATGTACAGAAAAAGGATGCAGGAGTTATCCGTTACAAGGAGCTTCTCAAGGTTATGAAAGGTGGCGAAACCGTAAATGGATAAGCTTTTGAATATTGCACTTCCCAAGGGAAGACTCGGCGAAAAGGTTTATGACATATTTGAAAAGGCAGGCTACGGTTGTCCCTCCATTCACGAAAATAACCGCAAGCTCATTTTTGAAAATGAAGAAACAGGCATAAGATATTTCTGGGTAAAGCCCTCTGATGTTGCCATCTATGTAGAGCGTGGTGCGGCGGATATTGGCGTTGCAGGAAAGGATATTCTTCTAGAGTACAGCCCCGATGTGTACGAGCTTTGCGATTTGCAGATGGGTAAATGCCGTATGGCAGTTGCCGCAAAGGATGACTTTTTCGACAATCCCGAGAGAACACTTCGTGTTGCAACAAAATTCCCTAATATAACCAAGAAATATTACAGTACATTAAGCCGTGAAATTGACATCATCAAGCTTAACGGCTCAATCGAGATTGCCCCTATCCTTGGGCTTTCCGATGTTATTGTGGATATTGTGGAAACGGGAACAACCTTAAAGGAGAACAACCTCCGCCCATATGAAACAATTGTTCCCATCAGTGCGCGACTTATTTCCAACAAGGTCAGCTATAAGTTTAAAAACGATGTAATAGGCAAAATTGCAAATGCCATTGAGGGATACGTTTCCGAAAAGGAGAACAACAAATGATTAAAATATATAATTATGAAGAAATCAGCATAGATGAAATATTTGCCCGTGATATTGAAGATACCTCTTCAATCGAGAAAACCGTTTCGGAAATTATTGATAATGTAAAGAAAAACGGCGACAAAGCCCTTTTTGAATATGCCGACAAGTTTGATGGCGGTGCTCCCGACAGCCTTCTTGTATCCGAGGAAGAATATGAAGAGGCTATGAAAGAGGTTTCTCCTGAACTTATAGAAATCCTCAAAAAAGCGGCAGTAAATATTGAGAATTATCACAAGCGTCAGGTACGACAGAGCTTTATCATAAGCGAAAACGAGGGCGTAGTGGTGGGTCAGAAGATTATCCCTATTGAAAAGGCAGGTCTTTATGTTCCCGGAGGCACTGCGGCATATCCGTCAAGCGTACTTATGAACTGTATCCCTGCAAAAATAGCAGGCTGCAGCGAAATCGTAATTACAACACCTGCCAAGGGCGGTAAGGTTAACCCAGTAATTCTTGTAGCGGCAAAAATCGGTGGGGTAAGTAAAGTCTTTAAAACAGGCGGTGCACAGGCTATTGCGGCACTTGCCTATGGAACGGAAACAATACCCAAGGTTGACAAAATTGTAGGACCAGGCAACGCCTTTGTTGCCGAGGCGAAGAAGCAGGTTTTCGGCAAGGTTTCAATAGATATGATAGCAGGTCCCAGCGAAATTTTAGTTATCGCTGACGGAAAGAGCAACCCCGTATTTGTTGCGGCAGACCTGCTTTCTCAGGCGGAACACGACAAGATGGCAAGTGCAGTTTTAGTTACTGAAAGCCGCGAGCTTGCAGAAAAAGTTTCGGCAGAGCTTGAAAGACAGATTCCTCTTTTAAGCCGTGCGGAAATTGCCCGCGCATCAATAGACGACAACGGAAAAATCATTATAGTTAAGGATATTGAAACAGCGGTAAATGCGTCCAACGAGATTGCCCCCGAGCATCTTGAACTTTGTATGGATAATCCCTTTGACTACCTTGACCGCGTAAAGCACGCAGGAAGCATCTTTATGGGAAGATACTGTCCCGAGGCTCTCGGTGACTATTTTGCAGGTCCTAACCACACCCTTCCCACAAGCGGTACGGCAAGATTTTCAAGTCCCCTTTCCGTAGACGATTTCATCAAGAAAACACAGTATACATACTATACGGAAAACGCACTTAAAAAGGTAAGTGACGATATTTATAAATTTGCAATGGCAGAGGGTTTGGAAGCCCACGCAAAAAGTGCTGTAAGCAGATTTAAAGAAAAGGAAAATACCAATGAGTAAATTTTTCAGTCCAAAACACAGTAAACTTATTCCATATACCCCCGGCGAACAACCAAGGGATATGAAATACATAAAACTTAATACTAATGAATCACCCTATCCGCCCTCACAAAAGGCGATAGAGGATGCATCAAGGGAGGCGGAGCTTTTAAGGCTCTACCCCGACCCAGAATGTACATCTCTCAGGGAAGATATTGCTTCATTCTACGGAGTTAAAAAGGAGAATGTAATTCCCTCCAACGGCTCTGACGAAATACTGAACTTTGCCTTTATGGCATACGGTGATGACTCTCATCCCTTTGTATTTCCCGACATAACCTACGGCTTTTACAATGTCTTTGCAGAGGTTAATAACATCCCCTACGAGGAAATTCCTCTTGAAGAGGATTTCACCATTGATTTTGACAAATACTGCGGTATCAATAAAAATATTGTAATCGCAAACCCCAATGCCCCCACGGGTATTTTTGCCCCCCTTTCGGAGATTGAAAGGGTAGTTAAATCTAACCCTGACAACATTGTGATAGTTGACGAGGCGTATGTGGATTTCGGTGGAGAAACGGCAATTCCCCTTACCAAAAAGTATTCTAACCTTATCGTTGTGCAGACCTTTTCCAAGTCCCGCAGTATGGCAGGGGCAAGGCTTGGCTTCTGCGTTGCGTGTGAGGAGCTTTGTCAGGACCTTAACACAATCCGTTACAGCGTAAACCCCTACAATATTAACCGTATGACAATGGCGGCAGGAAGTGCGGCGATAAACGACAAAGAATATTTTGATAAAAATAGATTTGAGATAATAGAAACCCGTGAAAAGGTGGAAAAAGAGCTTACAGCTCTCGGCTTTACGGTGCTTCCGTCAAAGGCGAACTTCCTCTTTGCAAAAAGTGATAAAATAGGGGGAGAAGAGCTTTATAAAAAGCTCCGTGAAAACGGAATTTTAGTACGCCATTTCACCGCAAAAAGAATCTCGGACTTTAACCGAATCACAATCGGCACTCCCGAGGATATGGAAACATTCATAAACACAGTAAAAGGATTGATATTATGAGAAATTCTACAATTAACAGAAAAACAGGCGAAACCGACATCAAACTGAACCTCACCCTTGACGTATGTGAAAAGGGTGTAATCAAGACAGGTTGCGGTTTCCTTGACCATATGCTGGAGCTTTTCTCTAAACACGGCAGGTTTACTCTTTCCGTGCTTTGTCAGGGTGACACGCACGTTGACTATCACCACACAGTCGAGGATATTGGTATTGCACTCGGACAGGCATTTTCAGAGGCTCTCGGTGACTGCAAGGGTATCACACGCTACGGTGATATAATTCTTCCTATGGACGAATCCCTTATTATGGCGGCAGTTGATATTTCCGGCAGGGGCGGTCTTTACTTTAATATGGACATCCCCTCACAGAAAGTTGGCGATTTCGATACAGAGCTTGTGCACGAATTTTTTGAAGCATTTGCCAAGAAAGCAAACCTTACACTTCACATAAGACAGCTTGCAGGCAAAAACTCTCACCATATTATAGAGGGTGCTTTTAAGGCTGTTGCCCGTGTTATGCGTAAGGCAGTAAAAATTGATGCGGAGGCAGGAGACGAAATTCCGTCTACCAAGGGTGTATTATGATAGCAATTACTGACTACGGTGTAGGAAATCTGTTTTCCATAAAAAGCTCTCTTGATGTTATCGGTGCGGAAAGTGTTGTCACAAGCGACGCAGATGTTTTACGCAGTGCTGACAAGATAATTCTCCCCGGGGTGGGGGCATTCCGTGATGCAAGGAAAAAGCTTTCGGAAAGCGGACTTGACAAAGTTATAATAGAGGAAGCACAAAAGGGCAAGCCTATCTTAGGCATCTGCCTTGGTATGCAGCTTCTTTTTGAAAAAAGCTATGAGTACGGAGAATACGACGGACTCGGACTTATAAAGGGTGAAATACGCCCCATTGCTGATGTTATCGGCGAGGGCCTTAGCATTCCGCATATTGGTTGGAATCCCCTTATATTCAAAAAAGAGTCACCTCTTTTTAAGTATCTTAAAGACGGTGACTGCGTGTATTTTGTGCATTCATATTATGCGGCAGATTGCGGGGAAAGTGTGACCGCAACGGCAGAATACGGTGCAGAGCTTACTGCTTCGGCTGAAAAGGGTAACGTTTTCGGATGTCAGTTCCACCCCGAAAAAAGCGGCAAGGCAGGACTGAGTATTCTCAAAGCATTCTCAGAGATGTAAAACGGAAAGGACCTTAAAAAATGATAATATTTCCGGCAATAGATTTATATGATAAAAAAGCAGTACGCCTTTTTAAAGGTGACTATAATCAAATGACGGTTTACAGCGAAAACCCTCTTGAAGTTGCAAAGGGATTTAAGGCGGCAGGTGCAGAATATATACATATGGTTGACCTCGAGGGTGCAAAAGATGGCACGACCCCCAATTTTGACATTGTTGCATCCGTTGCAAAGGAAAGCGGACTCAAGGTAGAAATTGGCGGCGGAATCAGAAATGAGGAGACCGTGAAAAAGTACATTGATGCAGGCGTAATGCGTGTTATCCTCGGTACAGCGGCACTTAATGACCGCGCATTTCTTGAATCCGTATGCAAAAAATACGGTGACAAAATTGCCGTTGGTGCCGACCTAAAGGACGGCCAGGTTGCGGTAAAGGGCTGGCTTGAAACAAGCAATGTTTCGGGAATGGATTTTCTTGCCCAGATGGAAAGCCTTGGCGTAAAAACTGTTATCTGTACAGACATTTCCCGTGACGGTGCAATGCGTGGAACTAACCGTGAACTTTACAAGGAGCTGTCCGAAAAATTCTCTATGGATATTGTTGCGTCGGGCGGTGTGTCAACCATTGACGATATAAAGGCACTTCGTGAAATGAACCTTTACGGTGCAATTGTTGGCAAGGCTATTTACACGGGCGACATTGACCTTAGTGAAGCAATCGAGGTGGCAAAATGATTACAAAAAGAATTATACCCTGCCTTGATGTTAAAAACGGCAGAGTTGTAAAGGGCGTGAATTTTGAGGGGCTTTCCGACGTTTCCTCTCCCGTGGAGCTTGCAAAAATGTATTGGGAGCAAGGAGCAGATGAGCTTGTCTTTTACGATATTACAGCATCCTTTGAGGGGAGAAAGCTTTTCACAGACGTTCTTCGTGAGGTAGCCTCCACGATCTTCATTCCCCTTACCGTAGGTGGCGGAATAAATACGGTCGAGGACTTTGACCGTGTGCTTAAATGCGGTGCTGACAAGGTCAGTGTAAACTCGGGTGCAATCCGTAACCCCGATTTAATTAACGAAGCAGCACAGATTTACGGAAATCAGTGCGTTGTGCTTTCTGTTGACGTGAAGCGTGTAAATAATGAATTTCACGTGTTTGCCAAGGGTGGCAGAGAGGACACAGGAATTGAAGCTATTGAATGGATAAAGAGCGGTGTGAAACGCGGTGCAGGAGAAATCGTGGTAAATTCCATTGACACCGACGGCGTAAAGCAGGGATTCGACATTGAAATGCTCAAAGCGGTGCAGGATGTTGTCAATGTTCCCGTAATTGCCTCAGGCGGTGCAGGATGCATAAATGATTTCGTAACGCTTTTTAACGAAATCCCTAAAATGTCGGCAGGTCTTGCGGCATCTATCTTCCATTTTGGAGAGGTAGCAATAAAGGACCTCAAAGACGAACTCAACAAAAATAATATCCCGATAAGGAGAATATAAGATGTTAGATATAAAAAGCCTTAAATTTGACGAAAAGGGACTTATCCCTGCAATCGTAATTGATGCGGCAACGGGAAAGGTGCTTACTCTTGCGTATATGAATGAGGAAAGTCTCAAAATTTCTCTTGAGAAAAAACTTACCTGTTTCTGGAGCAGAAGCCGTCAGGAACTCTGGCTCAAGGGTGAAACCAGCGGTAACTATCAGCACATTGTAAAAATCGTTGCCGATTGCGACAACGATGCACTTTGCGTATATGTCAAGAAAGACGGTCCTGCCTGCCACAAGGGTACAGATAGCTGTTTCAACGACCTTGTTTTTGAAAGTGATGAAGAGGGGGTATTCTCTCCCGAGGCACTTTTTGAAATGATTAAGGGCAGAAAAACCGAGAAAAAAGAGGGAAGCTACACTACCTATCTTTTTGAAAAGGGTATTGACAAAATCCTCAAAAAAGTGGGCGAGGAATGTACCGAGGTTATTATAGCCTCCAAGGATAACGACAAGAAAGAAACCATCTACGAAATTGCCGACCTTTACTATCACGTTATGGTAATGATGGTAGAAATGGGCATTGATGTTGATGATGTTCTCAAAGAGCTTGCATCACGTCACGTAATAGATAAAAAGGTTAAGCAGGAGAAAATGACATCATGATGAGGGGCAATCTTCATACCCATTCCACATATTGTGACGGAAAGAGTACCCTTGAAGAAATGGTGCAAAGTGCTATAAACAAAGGCTTTTCCTATATAGGCTTCTCGGGACATAGCCCTGTCAGACACGACCTCAGATATTGTATGAGCTTTGAAAACGAGGGCAAGTATTTTGAAGAGGTTAATTCCCTAAAGGAAAAGTACAGGGATAAAATCCGTGTGTTTTGCGGCTTGGAGAGGGATTTTGAGTCGGGTGACAATGGCTTTGACTACGAATACACCATTGCATCAACCCACTATATAAAAGCGGGGGACAGCCTTGCTGATGTGGATGAAAGCGGAGAAAAACAGAAGAACTGTATCGATGAATTTTACGGCGGAGACCCCTATGCCTATGCCGAGGAATACTACAAAACCGTAGCGAAGCTCCGCGGGGATGTAATAGGACATTTTGACCTTCTCACAAAGTTTGACAGAAATAACGACATATTCAATCCAAAGGAAGAACGCTATAAAAAAGCCGTGCTTTCGGCACTTGATGAACTTTTGGAGGCAAAGCAGGTGCTTGAAGTAAACACGGGTGCAATGTCAAGGGGGTACAAGGATGCACCATATCCCGACAGATGGATTCTTGAGGAAATAAAAAAGCGTGACGGCAGGGTTTTGATAACCTCCGACTGCCACCACGCGGATAATCTTGATTACGGCTACGATTTAGCCGAAAAAATCCTGACTGAAATAGGATTCAAGGACTTTTACAATATTGATTTTCTAAATAAATAAGGTTTTCGCTTTGGCGAAAACCTTTCTTTTTATTTATCAGCAAGATACTTACGAAACACTACTTCAAGTATTTCGTCACGCTCAACCTTTGTTATGAGGCTTCTTGCCCCCTTGTGTCCTGTAATATATGTGGGGTCGCCCGACATAATATAACCGACAAGCTGGCTAATGGGATTGTATCCCTTTTCAACCAATGCCTCATGGACACGGCAGATGATAGCATCAATTTCCGTATCACGTGTTTTGCAGATGTCAATATGAGTTGTCTGATTGTTTGCCATAGTCGGTCACTCCTTTTCTATCTGATTACATAATACACTATATAATGTGGTTTTGCAATATCGGTAACACAATTTTAATATAAGTGTAAACATTGAAATATTACTGTTAATTTTAGCTGTGTTTTGCAAGAAATTCCTTGATTTTCTCAAAGCTTTCTTCACTTATATCGTGCTCAATTTTACAACTGTCAACATATGCCGTTTCCTCGCTGACACCAAGTGCAATAAGGGCACCTGCAATTACGTTGTGCCTTTCACACATTCTTTCTGCAATGGAAAGCCCCTTTTGGGTAAGTGTTATTCCACCGTCGGCATCAGTTACAATGTAACCCTCCTCGCGGAATGATTTCATAGCAACGGAAACGCTTGCTTTGGAAAAACCAAGCTCGTTTGCAACATCGATGCTTCTGACATATTTAGTTTTTTTTGAAAGCATATAAATGGTTTCAAGGTAATTTTCAGCTGATTCCTTTATTCTCATGGATTTTCCTCCAGAAAAGTCATTGCCTACATTTTATCACAATTGTTTTGAAAAAGCAAGGCTTATTGATTATCTGCAGAAGGACTTACAAACACATCCGCAACCTCGGTAATTGTCATAAATGCAGATGAGTCAACCGCGTGAACAATAGCCTTTGTCTTGGCAATTTCAAATCGGTTTACTATAAAATAAATAACGGTTTTTTCCTTGCTTGAATACCCGCCCACGGCAGGAATATTGGTTGTTCCGCAACCAAATTCCTCTATTAGTGCGTTTGTAATATCCTTGGGCTTTTCAGTTATAATCATAACCGCCTTTGAACGGTCAAGACCCTCAACGATAAAGTCCACTGTTTTCAGTGCCGCACCATAGGTGACGATTGAATAAAGGGGCAGAATCCAGCTTCCCATACTGATTCCGCAAACGATATATAAAAGAACATTGTACATCATAACAAATGTACCTACCGATATGCTGAGCTTCTTTGCAAAAATTACTGCCATAACCTCAATTCCGTCAATAGCACCGCCGTAGCGTATTGTAAGACCGCTGCCCACACCCGATATAAGTCCGCCGAATATTGCACAAAGGAGCAAATCCTTGCCTGCAAGGGGAGAAGCCATACTTACATCAATGGGCAGAACATCGGTGATAAGCCACGCACCCAATGAATAAATTGCAACCGCATAAAGGGAATAGACGGTAAAGGTTATACCCTGCTTTTTAAGGCCGTATAAAAACAGCGGAATGTTCAGCAGAAGCAGGAAAATTGAGAGTGTGAGATACTCGGGAGTAATCTGTGAGAGGAACATTGATGTCCCCGAAATACCGCTGTCATAAAGCTTCACCGGTGCTAAAAACACGGTAACACCGAATGCATTTATAAAACCTGCAATGGTCAGAAGTATAAAGTTTGAAAGCTGAAGTCTGGATAGCTTTTCTTTTAAATTCATAGTTTAATTACCTCGGAGAATGGGATATGGTTATTATAGCATAATATTTGCAGAAGTGCAAGCCAATCTGCGGAGTCGCAGGGGACTAGGTACTTTTGGGAGCCAAAAAGCTTTTATAGGGGAGCAGGGGGATTGCGATTTCCCCCTTAGCTCCCCTATGACCCCATAACCCCTTGAAACGCCCTCGCAGGGGCGTAATATTTATTGGGCGTGGTTTTCTTTTACTATATTGTTTTCGTTTTTGCAAATTTTCCGTCTTTGAACCGTCGGCTTTAAGGCAACACTCAGTTGCCTGTTCGCCTGAAATTGCTCGCCTGCAGAGGAAAATAATGCTCGCAATTTCACGGTAGCCGACAGAAAGTTTGTAAAAACCGTAGTTTAGTGCTTGGACAGAACAGTCGGGTTTTGAGAAATTCTTTGTTGACTGACGCAAAAATCGCTCGTATCAACTTCCTTTGCTGACGAGCGATTTTTAGTCCGCAAGGAAATAAGTTTTCCTTTTAGGACGGCGGCACAAAAACAAATAATTTTGAAAAACAAAACTGGCTTTCTTGTTAAGAAAAGAATTTTAATTTCTCACGCCCCTGAGAGGCCGTTTCAGGGGTGCGGGGGAATCGGAACCCCAGCATTTTTGGTGCTTTTAGCTCCCAAAAGTACCTAGTCCTCCGCTACTCAGCGGAATTTTCTCAAAAAAACGCAAAAACTCTGTACATTTGGGGAAAAGTGTGCTATAATGACTCTATCTGTGAAGATTTTTAAGATGCAATTTAAACGGAGGAAAAATATATGGCAAGTTTTTTTCACGCAAATAAATCTGTGCCACTCCCGATGGAATTCATAAATAAGTATATGATAAGTGCAAATGCCACTTATGTAAAGGTCTATCTTTACGGTCTAGGTAAGTGCTACGAGGGGGAAGAGGATGTGTCAAATGCCGCTATTGCGGAGGCACTCGACATTCTTGAAACCGACGTAAGCAAGGCTTGGCGTTATTGGAAAAAGGTGGGACTTGTACATAGTGAGGGAAAAGGTATTCTGGTATTTGATGCTGTTGGAACGGAGCCTGTGAAGGAAGAAAATTCAAAAACGGAACAGCCAAAGGAATCCGCCGAAAAACCAAAAACTGCATCTATGAAAGATATTTCAAAGGCTATGGGAATAAACCCCAAGATGAAAGAAACTGTAACTATGGCTGAACAGCTTTTGAAAAAACCTCTTACGCAGAGGGAAATTACGTCTCTGTACAGCTTTATGCAGGATTACTCAATGACTCAGGAGATGGTACTTCTTCTTCTGGAATATTGCGTAACAATGGATAAAACGAATTTTTCATATATAGAGAAAGTTGCCGACGGTTGGAGAGAGCAGGGGATAAATACTCTTGCTGATGCTACAAAGGTGCTTAACCGCCTTAATAAAGAAGTTCGTATGCAGAAAAAGTGCAAAAAGATTTTTGGCCTTGACCGCGAACTTTCTCAGACGGAATTAAATTACATAGCCCGTTGGGTAAGTGAGCTTTCCATGTCAGAGGCAATGATAAGGACAGCTTACGAAAAAACAGTTAATAATACAGGTAAAATTTCGATGCCCTATATGAATACAATATTAAAGTCCTGGTTTGAAAAGGGAATAAAAACCGTTTCGCAAATTCAGGAAAAAGAGTCTGCCGTAGCACAGAAGCCAAAGAGCAGAACAGCCGATTATCAGCTTGATGATATGGCGGCGCTTGAAAGAAAACTCAGACTCCAGAAACAGAAAAAGTAAAGAGGTGAATTTCTTTGCCCGGTTCAATATATGAAAAAGCAACCCAGATAATTGCAGAAAGAAAAGAAAGACGTAAAAGGGAGCTTGCCCGACGAAGTGGTGATGTTTTTTCCATTGCCCCCCGAATCCGTGAAATAGAAGATGAGCTTGACCGTTTCGGTATCAGGATGCTTAACCACATTGCAAACGGTGAGTGTGATGAAAAAACTTCAGTCAGCTCAATTACTGCACAGAACAAGGAATTTATAAAAGAGAGAGA
>JAFTUL010000003.1 GCA_017466275.1 Clostridia bacterium
ATTTCACCTGTTCTGAAACGGTTAGCAAAGTCGTACTGATATGGCAACGAATACTGTGTAAACATATTACAAAGTCTTGTAAAGGACTTGAGCACGCCTACATTGTCAAAGTTGATTTCCATACCGTCGTTAGCGTATACCTGGTTTCCACTTTGATGTATAAAGGTGTAGATATCCTTCTGGATACCGATTTCCATGTTGTTGTACTGAAGAATAGGAATCATTGCAAGAAGGTCATCCCATGTCTTGGGAATCTCAAGACCGAGGTCTGCAAGAATATCCTTACGGTAGAACATCATTGAGAAGTCAAGCTTATCGGGAAGTCCGTAAAGGGTTTCCGATTTAATATATCTGCCGGTAGGATTGCCATTAGTGTCTTTTTCAATCTCATATCCGTAGAGTATCAAGGGCTCAAGTGCCGCTGCAGGGAAGTTCTGAAGAACCTCGGGGTCCTCAGCCACAAACTCATTAAGCGGCATTGCAGCACTTCTCAGAGCATAGTCGATAATCGATGTGCTTCCTTCAAACAGGGATACATCGGGGCCAACTCCCGCAAGTACCGACGGTAACAGAGTTCCCGAGGCTACAAGCTTAATGCTTGCCGATACACCCGTTTCCGGTGTGAACTTATTTTCTATGAGGCTTCTTATGATCTGAGCCTGGTCACGACCTGTTGTATTGGCAACTGTTGTGATCCAAACCTCTACAGGCTCGGAGCCTTCATCGGCAGAAACGCCGAGTGAGTTATAGTCTACAATAAAGCTGTAGTAGAAAAGCTTGATTTCATACCAAAGTGACTCAAAGAAGTTTCCATCGCTCTTTGGAAGCTCCTCATCTGTGCTCTGGATCTGAATATAGTCAACCTGAAGAGGCTGTGTCTTGGCTGTGTTAATCCATGTACCAAGGTTACCGATCTGGGATTTGAGTGTTTCAAGGTTCTTAGCTATCTCGTCCTCGTCACTCGCCATCTTGCGGAGAAGATTGAAGAGCTGCTGAAGAGTAGCTGTCTGTTCACCCTTAAGACCTGTTGTTTCTGTAAGGTAATTGTATACTCTCTCAAGTCTCTGGGACTCTTCCATCAAGGATGTGATAACATCGGGCATTACTCTTGAGAAGCCGTAGGAACGGTCCTCGTCAGGGGTACTGCCTGTAAGCTTAAGAATCTCAAGGTAGCAGTTGTTGATAACTGTAAGAGACTCGCTTACCTGCTCTATCTGCTCACCCATGTCACCGAGAACAACCTCAAATCTGATAATGTGCTTACCTTCGGAAAGGTAGAACTTATAATCTGTATCTCCGTTACCGAGATTTCTTACCTCCCAGTCATCACTGTAATTGAAGTTACAGTAATTAGCTTCGTTAAAAGGAATCTTACCGTCGATATAAATTCTTCTTGAAACGAACATACCGCTAAGAAGATTCTGCTTATATCTGAAGGCAATGTTATAGAAGCCTGACTTACCTGCGGGAACATCTATCTCGTATTCAACCCATTCACCAACATTCTGCCACTGTGCACCACCGATGGTGTTGTACTTAGTTACCTTAGCAGACTGAGGACCTGTAAGACCGCTTGTGATACAGGATGTTCTGTCGTATACGGGGTATACTGTAACATTGGAAACATTTACAGGATTTTCACCCTCAATCTTACCGATAACACCTGCACCGGAAGCATTGTCCTTACCCTGATACTGCTTCAAATAATCAGCATAGGAAATAAGCTTAGTTGCGGGAACAAGCTTAATGGACTTGATAACAACCGCTTCTCTTGAGCCGTCAAGAGTAATGCTGTTCTCACCTGCTGCGAAATAGAACTCGTAGGGGTCTGTGTAATAGCCCTTGGAGTCGGAGAGTGTGTATGTGGTCCACTTAGGATCTTCAACAAGAGACGGACGAATATCGTTTCCGTTAATATCCTGCTTGAAGCTATCCTTGCCATTAGCATTCTGGTAAACATACTTCCATGTCTTAGAAAGAATTACCGAACGGGCTCCGGAAAAAGGAACATCGCCGTTCAGGTAGAATACTCTTTCAATAGAGTTTGTCTTACCGGCAGTCTGGCAGTATTCAATCTGGATAGTGTAAAGTGCATCGCTGGGAACATTGAATTTCCAGGTTACCTTACCTACCTCAGGAATATAAAGCGCATCGTTTACACCATAGTGATTGTCCTTTTCGTAAACATCAGCTGTGGTATCCTCTGCACTGTAATCGAGCACGGGGATATTTATGATCTCCTTGCCCTTTTCCTTGTTCGCATACTTCGCTATATACTGAGAATAGGACATAGCATTAAGGATATCGGTAACATCATCAATGGATGTTGTACTCTTACCCGAGCTTGCCTTCCCGTTCGAAGCTGCGGACACTGTCGTTATCATGGTACCCATAAGCATAATGAGACACAAGACTAACGCCAGCAGTTTTCTTGCTTTTGCTTTCATAAGAATTCCTCCATTTTGCAAGTAATATCCCGCCGAGCGAGGGCGGGACCGGATATATGTGATTTTGCACAAATATAACCTTTTGTGTAGTTATTTTATCATAAAAGTTGCCCAAAGTCAAGGAACGATTTTCTATATTTAATATAAGAAGGAATTTTTTTCAGAATCTTGCTCAGCCAAAAACTGTAAATATGTCTAAATTGTGAATTTTCTTAAGAACTTCAAGCTTCAGTCACATTTTATTCACCCTTGAAAAAGCCTTTATTTTCAGCACTTTTCAAGCTTGTCAAGAGATGATTAAATATTTTTTTATTAATTTTTTATTTTCTTCGTCTTGTGCATTATGCACAATTTTCAGCCAAAAAATTTGGCATATTAAAATTTTGTACATTTTTTGAAATTCAAGTGAAAAATAAGTTTTTTCTATGATTTTGTGCTGTTTTTCCGTATAAAAAATGAAATATACTATTGACTTTTGAAAGCCAATATTTTATAATGAAAAAGAGCAAAACACACACACATTCCCCGTTTTGCCGGAAAGGTTGAATTTATGTATTATTTGGGCATCGACCTTGGCGGAACAAATATCGCCGTAGGTATTGTAAACGAAAAGTATGAGATTATATCAAAGGGTAGCGTTCCTACTCTTGCTAACCGCGACGGTAAGCTTATTATTAAGGATATGGCAGAGCTTTGCAAGAGACTTATAGCCAATGCCGGATTGACACTTGACGACATTGCATACGCAGGTATTGCAACACCCGGCACAGCAGACTCCGATACAGGAGTCGTGGTTTATGCAAACAATCTTCCTTTTAATAATTTTCCCATTGCAGACCTTCTTAAGGAATATCTGGGAGTAAAAAAGGTATACATAGAAAATGATGCAAATGCGGC
>JAFTUL010000054.1 GCA_017466275.1 Clostridia bacterium
GAGTTTCTCTACTGCATTGAGGGCAGCGGCATTGTCAACTGCGACCACATGAAAATTCCCATGAATGTCGGCGATACAATAGTTATAAACGCAAGAAAGCTGCACGATGTTACAGCAAAAAAACATGTAAAGTACCACTGCTTTATCTTTGATAATGCTTTCTTTACCGAGAACGGCATAAACATACAGGATATAAAGTTCAACGAAAAGATAAGCGATGCTCATGCAGGACATCTGATGGAAAAAATTGCCGAATCAATAATAGATACAGACAACAGCCTTCATATAACTGCAGTCCGTCTTTGTGTACTGGAATTTTTATATTATGTTACAAAAAACTTTTCAGCGAAAAACACTTCCCTCTCGCCCGTCGCATCAAAGAGCTATACCGCCGTTCTCGATGCGGTTGAATACATCAACAACAACTATTCAATGAAGCTCCCACTTGACGACCTTGCGGCAAGAGTCGGCTTTTCAAGATACCATTTTTCTCGTATATTCAAGGAAAACACGGGTGTCACGGTAGTCGAGCACATCAACGCAAGGCGATGCGACAGCGCGGCATTCCTGCTTCGTGAAACACACAAGCCTATATCCGAAATCGCCGCCGAGTGCGGCTTTGAAAGTCCTTCATACTTTGCAAAATCCTTCTCAGAAGCCTACGGAATACTCCCGTCGGACTACAGAAAGAAGTATTCAAAAAAGTGATTTTCTTTTTTTCATTACACCGTGCCATAGAATATCTACGGCATCGGAGAAATACTCTTTTCCCGACGTAAAGATAAGCAAAATTGCGTTTGAGGCACAAAATGAAGAAAAAGCTCTTATAAGCACTCCCATAGGTGTCACCTTAACTGCATATGTGGCGACGAAACACATAGCAACACATACGAAGGATACTGCAATATAATAAAACATCTCTTTATAAAACTCTGCCGATTTCATGGAAAAACCGTATTTATACAAAACCTTTACCTCCATGCACAGAGGCACAAGGACCGTCGACAGAGCCGTTCCGAGAAATACGCCAGCCACCCCCATTTTTTTAACAAAAAAAACAGACAGCACAAGATTTGCCGCCGCCCGAAGCAGAGGGATATGGCGGCTTTCTTTGAAAAGTCCGTAGGTACTGACAAATATCTGTACGGGGTCTCTCACACACGAGAAATAAAAGCTTGACACTATAACAAGCATCTCAAGGTTTGTAAAAAGCATTTCTTCGCCGAGCCACAGGCAAATGAACGGATTTAAAGTGCATACAATTATGCTTGTTCCCACCGTCAGAAGCCAGAAGTTTATAAAATACATTTTTCGCATTACATTTTCGCTCTTTTTTCCTCGGTCTCCTGCTCCGAGGTTTCCAACGCTCGCCGACACCGCATTTATTGCCACGTCAAAGAACGCCCCGATTGTTCCTATTACAAGTGCATAGTTCGAGTATTTTCCCATTCCCGAAAGTCCGACAAAATACGTAAGAAGCAGACTGTCTGTGCTTCTTGACAATACTCCCCCTACCTTGTGCCACATAAGAGCCTTTACGTTACTGTAGAGGTTTTTTTTATATTCCTTCGTAACGTGCATTTTAAGTGAAAGACACGGGTAATTCTTATCCGCATACCTGTTTATAACAATGTCCTCTACGGTCAGCACAAGTATACGGCAAATAAGATAAAGAATATAATTGCCCGTAATCACGAGCATCAGGCTCTGCAGAACAAGTGCAATTATGCCGAAAACACTTCTCACAAATGTTACAACATACATTCTCTGGTCGCATACCACAAGGGTGCATTTTGGCAAAAGAAGATAGGAAACTACACTATGAAGTACAAACAGAAGATACGCTGAAATCAAAATTCTCATATCAAGCTGAGTTTTTACGATTTTTGACAGAAAAGGAACTGCCAAAAGGCTAAGCAACATTGTTACAAGCGCTACCATTTTACAAAACCTTGAGTAATACTCTACAATTGCCGACACCCTGCATTCGTCCTCATCCGCAAGGGGTTTATAAAGCGACTGCGCAACTGCGGCCCCCATTCCAAGCTCACACAGAGACACAACAGCAAAAATGTTTCCGAAAAAACCGCCGAGTCCCAGATACTCTGCACTAAGAACCTTTACAAAAACCGTTCTTCCGGCAAAACTTGTAATCATTCCCACTATTCTTCCGATTATACTGTACACAAAGTTTCTCTTCGACATTTGTGTTCTGCCAAGATTATTATACAAATTTCTCACTCCAATACATTCAAGTATATTTGAATGTACCGCTTTATATGACGAAAAAAGCTCCCGACATAAGTCGGGAGCTTTAATATTTAGCTCAATTATTCAGCGTGTGTCTTGGGGAAGAAGTTTGCATCATAATCTGTGAAAATCATATCTTCTCCGCCGTTTACAACAATGATGATGTATTCTGCAACAGGAAGTTCACCTTCGTCTTCTGCATCTTCGGATGCATATACATATGCCTTAACGTATTCTGCATATGCTGTGCCGTAAGAGCCCTTTCTGTCAAGAACCTTTTCATTGTAGCACTTGAATTCCTTGGAAGCCTTTGCAATAGCATCAACGCCTGCGAGTTTGAATTCGCCCTTGTTTACCGCATCTGCACCGGCCTTATCACTTGTAAGAACAGAAATAACTGTATCTTCTGTGATTTCATAGTAGAGAGCTGTGCCTGTAATTACAGAATCGCTTGAATCCACTGTGAGCTTGAAGGGGTCACCGTCAAGTGCGTTATAACCTTCATCTCCATAGTATTTGTAATTATCAACAAAGTTTTCAAGGCATTCGAGGCAGCAGATGTTTTCACTCTCAATTTCATCTACTACTGCTTCAACGGGAACAAAGCCAACATAGCTTTCGTCTGCATCATATTCTGTGATATATACAAGACCTGCTGCATCTGCTGTGTTAATTACACCAAGTGTTTCGCCGTTTTCGTCAACCATAGCAGACTTGATTTCAATGATAGTTCCGTTTGCTACTGCAGCATCAAGTGATCCTGCCTTCTTTTCGTAATTCTCGCCGGGAACATTTTCTTCAACTTCACCTGTGTAGGGGTTAAAGAGCTTGTAGTAGTATCTGTAGTTACCTGCATCGTCTGTATCAATTGCAGAATCAGCTACAACTCTCCAGCCATTCTTGATACCCTTTGTTTCAAATTCAAAGTCTGTAGCCTCAGCATAGAGAAGGATAAGGTCTGCTCTGAGTTTGGAGTCGGGATCGCCCTTGAGGATATACTGAATGTTGGAAAGCTTGCTTTCAACAGAACCCTTAAAGGTGGTTGCGTCAAATTCAAGATATTCAACTTCGTTATCGTTAGCGGAAATTGTGTTCTTGATAACAATTCTTGTACTTGCAGTAATATTGAAGTAACTGATCGATTCACCATTGAAGGGATCGCCGAGAAGAGTTGTAGTTTTGTCCTCGGGATCTTCGAGGAGTGCGTAACGGTTACCTGCAATCTTCTTGATATAACCGGGATGGTCAAAGTCAAGGTCATTACCGAACTGCTTATTGTTATCTTCTTCAACGAGTGTTGTGCTATCTCTGTTTATACCTACATATGCACCGTCTTCATCTTCTGCGTGGAGAAGAGGAATAAGTGTATAGTGTCCGTTGGAATCAACCTTAACCTTACAAATCTTGTCTACATATGCCATGTAGCCGCCCTGACCTGTAATATCGGAGAGATTGAATACGCCGTTTTCATATCCTGCATCAAGCTTGGGATACATTTCATCGACATTAAGAGGGAGGTACGAAACCTTACCGTTAAAGTAAACCTTTGCGTAATGAACTGCTTCACCGAGGTTTCCGTCGAATGTGCTTTCTGTAAATGTTTCAAGCTTGTTGTCCTCGTTACTTACGGGAATTGCAAGCTCGTCAAGCTCGAAGGAAATTGTAGCATCTTCAATGTGGTCATACCAGAGTACGCAGTTATAACCGAATACCTTGAATGCATAAATATCGAAGATTTCGCCTACAGAATCGTGGCTGATAAGATTGGGGAATGTAGCAGCACTGCTGAATGAAGGAAGTGTGTAGAAGCGGTGCGATGAACTATTAATAAGATTATATGTCTCATAAAGCGAGCTGTCATCGTCAAATTGTTCTACTGCTCTGTAAACGTAAGCTGTTGAGAAGGTTGTGCCATCAATCTTAACCTGACCCGAACCTGTCTTTACCTGAGAAACATAACCATTATAAGGAGTTACAACTGCTGTTACGTCAATAATGTTAGCGGCGGGGTTGAGGTATGCAACTACCATATCGCCGTCCTTAAACTCAGCACCGGTAATATTTGCATCGTTGTAGTAAATTGTAGGAACAAATGAAATATCGAGATCAGAACCCTTTACTTCCTTATGGTAAGGCTTATTGCCTTCCATATCTACCGAGAAGTACTTATCGTCATCTCCATCCATGAAGCCGTATGTTGCAGGCATATAATGAGCATATTCATAAATGCCGTCGCCGTCAATATCAAAGAACTTGAACTTATAAGCACCGTTCGAGTATACTCTTGTAAGGTTTGCAAGCATATCTTCTGCTGTATTAACGGGCTTTGTTTCGTCAATATAGTAGGAATATGTACCCTTAGCCGCATCGAGAAGTTTAATATCGATGAGCTTTACGTTCTTTTCATTTCTGAGCTCATATCTTTCATCTTCACTCATTTCGGGAGTATATGAAGGCTTGAGATAGGAATAGGGGGCATCGAAGAAATAAATCTTTTCGTTACCTACTGTAAGGAAGCCTTCAACCTTTTCATAATCGCTGAATTTCTGTGACTTATCGTCATAGTAGTAGTCAGCGCTGTTAACAGCTTTTATACGTGAATAGCTAACAGTTGAAGTTTCAATAACCTTATGGCTGCTTGTCATAAAGTAAACCTTATCAAGCTTCTTTGTACCCTTATCTTCCTCGTATGTGTAGAACACTTTAACGCCACGCATGATGTAATCATCAGCCGCACCGGAAAGACCTGTGGAAGCGAATTCACAGTAGATTTCGGGGAGAGCCTCATCGCTCTCAGCAGCAACGAGGTGAAGCATATCTACTTCATAGTCGTCACAGAGAGGAATATAGTCATTGGAGCCTTCTTCTTCATTGAAAGCATACTTAGGAGTTGCACGAACTTCAAAGTTACCTACTTCTACATCATAAACATCCTCGGCAAGTGTAGGATTATACTTGATTTCTTCGAGAACATACGATGTGCCGTTGCCAAGTTCCTTTTCCTCATACTTCACTTCTTCCTTGCCGGTTTCAGCAAAGAAAGTGTTATAGAGAATAACTGCAACGTCGCCACGGGTAAGCTTTGTTGTGTAGTTAACTACAGCATCAAGACCGTTATCGAGACCGAGTTCTTCAGCCTTATCGATGTAGGTGAAAGGATACACATAGTTTTCATCTTCATGACCGAGAGCACGGATTACCATGGTATAAGCATCCTGGAGAGTGATACCACCCTTGGGATTAAATGTTGTCTTGCTTGTACCCTTGATAATACCCATACCGTTCGCCCATGAAACATAGCTGAAATATGTGCTGTCTTCAAGGTCTGTAAAAGGTGTAGTGTTAGAGCCGCCCTCAACGGACTTTCCCTGTTTCATAAGTCTGTAAACGAAAGCAGCCATCTGCTGACGTGTTACGTGTTCCATTGTACCAAAGGTAGTTTCGGATGTACCCTTTGCTACGCCAAGACCGGAGAGAAGAGAAACTGCATCAGAGAGAGTCTCGTTCTTATCATCAATGTCTGTGAATGGTGTAGTTGCTGCAAAGGAAGCAAATGCAAGAACACACGCAAGCATTGCTGCAACTATTGCGGTAGCAAGAAATTTAAAATTTCTCATATTGTTACCCCTTCCTAATATTTTTGCTCATAAATAGAGTAATTTACATGTTATATTCTACAACACTCAAAGCATTTTTGCAAGTCTTTTTTTTATTTGTAACAGAAATGTAACAGTCGGGTCGGGGAAGCCCGACAGCAGTATCACGGGA